>JBCBTR010000032.1:0-14710 GCA_039818545.1 Pseudomonadota bacterium | reverse complement strand
GCGGGTGAGGGCATCCGCGCTGCTGACCTGAATGTCCGGCTGCACGCCGACGGACTGCCAGTTGCTCCCGGTGATTGGATTGACGCTTTTGGCGGTCACTGACCAAAGCACATAGTTTGGATGGATGCGCAGATATTCGAACGGATGCGCCCCGCCGCCGGAGGGCTCTCCAATAATTTCTGCCCGTCCGAGCGCCTGAAGATTATAGGCGAGCGCTTCTGCCGCGGAGAACGTTTCGCTCGAGATAAGGACATAGACCGGTTTATCGGGACCAAAGCGCCGGCCGGGCACAAAGGGATACGTAAAGCGCTGGGTCAGCGTATCGCTGGGGCGGTCATATACACCAGTCAGGGGTTGACGCTCAGAGGTGAAAAGATAGCTGGCCACAAGATCTGCGGTGTCCCCTATCCCACCGCCATTGTGCCTGAGATCAATGATCAGGCCATCCATATCCGCGAGCACAGTCATCGCTGCGGCAATCGTCTCCCCGCCCATTTCGATGGGCGGAAAGACGCGCAGGTCGAGGTATCCGATATTGCCGTCCAGGCGCTCAACGCTTTCCACGCCGTAATTGATCCAGGCACCGTACCAGCGTTGCATCTGCTCCTGATTGAACGCCTCCTGTGCATCCTCACCTTCGCCAATATCGGCGCTGGAATATTCGAGGTTCAGATGTCCGTCGCCGGTCAGTTCCCGAAGCCGGTTTCCCACGCTTTCCGCAAAACTTTCGCCGTCCCGACTCTGGTCAAACAGGCCGGCGTCGAGATCCGCGCGCAACTGGGCCGCGGCCGCTTCACCCACGCGTTCGGCATCGACATAGTCTGTCTCCAAATGCTCTGCGACCCGTTCAAGCACATTCGCACGGTCATCAATGTCGTTCTGGGCAGGCTGCGCCGAGGCACAGCTATAGGACAACAGAACGGAGGCGACGCTTACGAGCAGAGGCTTCATTATCGCCCTCCTTCTCTCTTTTCATGCGCCCGGATGCGGTCTGAAAACGGCCTGCGTTCCAGGTGATCGATGGCTTGTCGCAGGAGCGCGCTGAGCGGGCTTGTCAGTTCTTCGTCGAGCTCGGCCGCGGCAGCTGTGGTTGCCGCCCAGCGATCGGATAACCAGGGCAGCAGGCGTCGTCCTTCCGCAGAGAGCGTGACCCTCCGGCTGCGCCTGTCAGCATCAGGTTCGAGCTCCACAAGGCCGTGTTTTTCGAGTTTTGAAACGGTTTGGCTCGCCGCTGAATGAGAGACGCTCGATCGCTCGGCGATGTCCTTTATCGTCAGGGTGCCCGCCCCTGCGAGCGCCTTCATCACCGGCGTAAACCTCGGAACGTAGAAGGCGTGGTCTTCGCGGTAGACCTGCTCGAGCTCCCCATCGAGGAGTTCGAGCAGTCTTCGTAGCTGGGTGCCGAGCCCGTCGGCTGTACCTTCATTCATAACAGTGCTTATATATAAGTACTGTTATACTTCAATACGGTTTCTCGCCTCTGCGACGCTCTGCGATTTCAGTCGACAGGCGATGGCCGTGCGGGTTGTCTGACGCATGGTGAAACGAAATCACCTGTGTCCACTGCGCCAGAGGCCTGACCGCGTGGCCCGTCATAGTCGACGCAGGCGAAGGTAATGGGCAGCGGTCGGGCGTGAACACTGTCAGCGCCATCCTGCAGCTGGATATGCAAATGCGGATAGGCTGTGTCGCCAGACATGCCGACATTGCCGATGAACTCACCGGCCTCCACAGTATCCCCGATCTCCAGTGCGAGTGTGTTCTCAGCGAAATGCGCCAGGACGAGGTAAGCACCCTGCCCCACCTCCAGCGTCAGATAGTTCCCGAGGCTTCGGTCTTCAGGGGCGTCCATGAACCCGTCGGCAAATACACGCTGTCCGCTGGCGTCGAAGTGGTTGTCTGGCATGTCCGAGCGACCCGCAACGACCTCGCCGGTGACGGGCGCGAAAACCTCTACGCCAAAGCCATACCAGTCCGACTGCCGGGCACCATCGTTCGCCGCGAGGTCTCCGGTCTCAGGATCGAGCCGCGTGAAATCCAATGCGTAGCGCTGGGCGACATGCTCCATGCCAATCGAGAGCGCGGCCTCGCTGTCCAGCGCGACGCGTCGATGATGAGCGAAGAGATCGTTGCCCGAGTAAACGTAGCTGATCCCATCAAGCGGCAGGCGGTCGAGGACCGGGCCGGGAGGCGCGTGAAACCGGACGTTAAAATTCAGGACACCATCTGAGTGGGCGACAGTGATTGCGGCGTATTCGGGAGCTCTTGCCAGAGCAAGATCAGGGAAAGGATTGAAGATGTAGCGAGTCCCGCCGGACGGAATGGTGGCTTCTGGCAACATCGCTATCGGTCCTGGCGAGCCATTCCGTCCCATGTAGCGACGAACAAGTACGTTCCCCTTTGCGTCATAGACCCGCATGCCAATGAATGTGATCTCGACGTCGAATGGGGCGCTATTTTCGAGCTCGAAGTCAAAGTTCAGACGCGTGAGCTCGCCACGCTTTTCGAAGTATGCCGGGTCAGGTCTCACTTTCGAGACGATGATCAGAGGGCTCTCCTCCTGTGCCTGTTCGTCTGCGGCGTCGCTGCTGATGCAAGCCGCGGCTATTGCGCAAGCAAGGCCAAACACAAGGAGACGAACCATGACTGAGACTCCATTTGACACTTTAGTTTTGTCTCCGGCTTAGACGGGCAAATGCCGGAGTTCAAATAGCGACAGAATTGAGCATGCGCATTGCGGACCGGCGTACGAGCACTGATGCGGGCTTGAGAGAACCTTGGCGACTGTGAACACCGTCTCACGAATAGTCTGAGCTTGGCTCTCTGGAGAATTCATTCAAGATGAGTGACCAAAGACTATCAGGCAGAACTCGTTTCTGCAGCGGAGCGACATTCAAGGACGGAATGCATGCGTCAGATCGTTTCCCAGTCGCGTTCGTCCTTGGCGGCGCGGCCGGTCTTGGTCCTGCGCGCCGAGCCGGCATACAAAGCGCTGAACAGGGAGTGACGGGCATCCCATACCCAAGATGTTCTGATCTTATCAAAATGGTTTTGGAATTCGGCTGGCTGAACGTTCGGCTGTGGTGAAGACGATCAGCCGGCTCATTGTAAGCACTGGAATAGCGGAGAGTTTGAATGCCTTGGTTTTGTCTGCGGTTCATGACCGTCATCTTTGCGTTGATCGCGTGCGCGCAACACGCACATGCCAACCCGCAACTCGCCACAATTGAGGGCGCGCGGGCCAATATGGAGATGCAGGCACCATTTATGGCGGCCGGATCTGCCATGCCGTACGACCATGAAATTACAGTCTACCTGCCGGCAAGCTATGGCAGCGCGACCGACCGGGCGTATCCCGTGCTGTGGGTTCTGGATGCGCCTCTCATGTTGCGGACCGTAGTCGGGATTCAGGACACACTTGTCATCGGCAATATGGCACCGGAGATGATCGTGGTTGGTATTGGCAGCCGTAGCGAAGAGGGTCTGCAGGGCGTTGGCAGGCGCGTTGTGGACTTCTCTCCGCCGGGGCCGGATTACTTCCCCAGAGGCCTGCGCGGGGAAACCTGGGAGGCGCTGGCTCCCCTGCCCGATTTCCCTCATCTCGCCGACGGGTTTCTTAGCTTCGTTGTCGATGAGCTGCGGTCGCAACTCGCAGAAGCCTACAGGTTCTCGGGCGAGCACGCCCTGTTCGGGCATTCGGCCGGGGGAATGTTTGCGGCGTACAGCATATTCGAGCGCCCGGATGCTTTCGACAAAGTCATAATCGGCAGCCCCTATCTTGAGGGCGTGCGGGGAGCCGCCCTTAAAGCTGAGGAACTTTATGCCGAGGCACATGATGATCTTGGTGTGTCGCTCTTCATTGGGGTCGGCGCGGAAGAAACCGAAGAGTACTTTCTGGCCGCCTCGGGGATCGTCAGTTCGACGGCAGAGTTTTCCGAAACGCTGCGCCTTCGCCGCTATCCGTCTCTGAGACTCACCACACAGATCTACTCAGGCGAGAACCACTACACGGTGGTCCCGCGCGTCATCAGCGACGGCATCAGGCATTTGTGGGCCGATGAGATCGAGCGCCTGCCTTCATCCTGGCCGCAGCCTACGGAGTGACGCGCGCCCTTAGTCTGGTCGCCGCCCGCAGCGCGACAAATGATGGAACGATGACGGCGGCGACTGGATCACGACGAGCATAGCGCTTACCGGCCTTCATGCCGCCACGCCGTTGATGAGAAGCAGCGCGGCAAGGGCTGCGGCGAAACCGGCCCCGTCGATCAGATAGAGCGTCCTGATCATCGGAATGAGCGGCTCGGATGCCTGTTTGGTCAGCAGGGACCCAAGCCGGCCGGCAATCAGGCCGCCAAAGATGACCAGCATGACAATGAGCGCGGCCTCCTGCGAGATCAGGCCGGCGAGCGGGGCAAACAGAGACAGGCCTGCCAGAAAAAAGAAGCCGCCATACTGGGCCTGAATCTCCACACACCCCGACCGCCCAACAGTCTCAAGCGATAAGGAGCGTGCGAACTTTGCGGGCTGCAGAAAGCTCATGATGCCGGTGAAGAGGAAGAACAGGCCCGCAAGACCCAAAACCACGTGAATGCCTGTTTCAACCATCTCGAACCCCGCAATCCTGCCCAATATCTGAGACACCAAATTGTGCTTGCCAAGCATTACATAACATAATTATGTGATGTCAACAGCATGAAAGTCGGCTACGAAGACCTGACACGGTTACAGAAGGTCAGCATGAAACCCGCAGCAAACAAGAAGACAGAGCGTAGTCAGGCGACGCGGGCAGCCATCATTCGTGTGGCCTGCAAGGCCTTTGCGAAAGATGGCTTTGGCGATGTGTCGCTGAGCGAGATCGTCGCTCAGGCGGGCGTGACGACCGGCGCGATCTATCATCACTTCGGGGATAAGAAGGGCCTGTTTCAGGCGGTCGCCGAAGATCTCGAACAACAGATTCTGGACGAGGTCGCAAAGGCTCCGCAACGCCCTGCCGATCCGTGGGGGAGCTTCGTTGCGGGCGTGAATGCGACGCTGCAGATTTGCGCCCGGCCGGCCATCCAGCGGATCATCTTTCAGGAAGCCCCGACGGTGATCGGACCAGCCGAATGGCGCAAGATCGAGATTCAGTATGCCTTCGGGCAGATGCGGCAGGCCGTGGAAAATCTGGCGGGCGCTGGTCTCATCAGGTCGGAGAATCATGAGCTGACCACTCAGATCATCCTCGGCATCATCATTCATGCCGGCCAGGGCATCGCTGTGTCCGAAGATTCCAACCGCGCGCTCGAAGAGGCGTTGGAAACCGTACCGCGGCTTTTGTCCGCGCTGCGCGTGACAGCTGGGTGACCCTCGCCCCGAGACCGCCCAGCGACCGGAGACGTATGATGGACAAGACGAGTGAAGACGACGGCACCGCGGCAGGACTGACACCGCTCATGCAGCTTGATGTGTCGTTTGAGGCCCCGCTCGTGCTTGCAAACACGCCGCTGGGTTTGCAGCGCCTGCTGGTTGCGCGCGGCGGCAAGTTCGAAGGCGATGCGTTGGCCGGCAAGGTCCTGCCGGGTGGTGGAGACTGGGTCCGTCACCGGGCGGACGGGGCCGCCAATCTCGATATCCGGTTCACGCTTCAAACCGATGACAAGCACCTGATTGGACTAAGCGCCCGCGGCATTTTCAATGCGAGCGCCGACATTGCGGCGCGCCTGCAAGCCGGTGAGACACCCGACCCAACAGCTTACTACTTTCGAACTGCGATGTTCTTCGAAACCGGCGCGGCGCGCTATCAAAGGCTCAACTCGCTTATTGCCATCGGGGTCGGGACACTCATTCCCAACGGGATGTCGACCCGCGTGTTTGAGGTGCTGTGAGGGCCTCGCTGATTATTTCGAGGAAGAGACGCAGGCGGCGGGTTTGTCTGCGTGAGGGGGCGTAGGCCGCATTGATTGTCAGAGATGGCGCGCGCCAGTCTGGCAGGATGTCCGTCAATGTCCGCTCTTCAAGGTCCTGCGCAACCAGCCAGTGCGGCAGGACGGCATAGCCTGCCCCCGACAGCGCGGCGCGCCTGATGGCGAAGATGTCATTGCTTGAAAAGGTGACCGTTGCTTTCAGATCAAGCGCCCCTCCATCTTTCGCCCGAAGGGAGATTTGCCCGCCTTCAAAGGGACTGAGCGCCAGACACGGCAAGTCTTCCAGCGTGGCAGGATCGGGCTCTGCAGCTACGGGCAGCAGACCCGGCGCGGCGACAATCAGGCGTTCGACGGTCGAGAGCGGCTGCACGATCAAGGCCTCATCCGGCACATCGCCGATCCGGATCCACAGATCGCAGCCCATCTCCGAGAACCTGATCGGGCGATCCTCAAGGATCCAGTCCAGCACGATGCCGGGATGGGCTTTCTGAAACGCAATCGCGCAATCCAGCGCGATGGTCTGTCCAAGGGCAATCGGGACCACGATTTTCAGCGGGCCGGACAAAGACTCAGCTTCATCGGCGAAGCGCTCGGCAAAACCGTCCCAGTCCGCGAGCAGCACGCGGGCTTCGGTCAGACAGGTCTCCCCGGCCTTCGTCAAAGACAGAGAGTGCGTTGTCCGGGCGATCAGCTCGACGCCAAGCCGCTGCTCCAGATCGGACAATTGCCGGCTGGCCGACGCCTGCGACAGGCCGAGATCACGGGCGGCCGCGCTGATTGTCCCCCGCTCCGCGATCCGCACGAAGGTTTCCAGCAGGGTCAGGCGATCCAGAGCTTTTGTCATACGTTAAACGTATATCTGTAACCATTATCATCCGTCTACCGTGCGACCGGCTGGCTCGCTAGCTTTCTCCCATCGGCGGAATACCCCGCCAAGAACTGGAGAAAGACATGACACACGCAACAAACACAACGTATCGGATTGGCGGCGACCTTGAGGTCAATCGCCTTGGCTTTGGCGGCATGCGCCTGACCGGACAGCCTGGTAATTTCGGCTCTTTCGAAGACTGGCAGGGCGGCCTCGACCTTCTGCGTACGGCGGCCGAGAACGGGGTAAACTTCTTCGACAGCGCCCGTTCCTACGGCCCACTCACCGCCGACCGGATCATCGGCGAGGCCCTTGAGGGAAGAGATGTGGCGATTGCGACCAAGGGCGGCGTCGATAAGCCTGCGCCCGGAAAAATCACCGTGGATGGATCCGGCGAGACGCTGCTTCGCGAGATCGATGAGGCGCTGGTCAATCTGCGCCGCGACAGGATCGACCTCTTCCAGCTGCATCGGGTTGACCCCGAAACGCCGATTGAGGCGTCCGTCGCGGCGCTCGCGGAGGCGCAGGCCGACGGACGTATTGTCCATATCGGCTTGTCCAATGTCTCGCGGGAAGACCTTGATCGTGCGCTGATGGTTGCGCCAATCGCCAGCGTTCAAAACCGCTTCAACATGAGCGAGACAGGTGACGCCGGTCTGGTCGACTACACGGCCGAGAAGAAGATTGCCTTCATTCCTTATGGGCCGCTCGGGGCGAACCCGATGCAGCAAGGGGCAAAACTTGCCCCCCGCGAGGCGCTGGCCTGGCTGCTGCGGCGATCCCCGAATATCATCGTCATTCCGGGCACAACCTCAAAAGCGCATATGCTTGAGAACCTGACCGCATTGGATCTGGTTTAAGATGATGACCAGACCGTCTTCATCACAAGCAACGGAGCGAGGCGGTCGCGGCCGCCTCGTTTTCCTGACATGGGCCGGCTTGTATCCGCTCCTGACCCTGATCGCCCTTGCACTGGAGCCATATCTCTCGCCCCAGCCGATCGCCTTGCAGACGCTGATCATGAGCGCGATTATGGTTCCGGTGATGGTGCTGGTCGTGATGCCGGCGATGCGACGGTGGCTTTGAGCACTGTTTTTGTTTTGCTTAAGCAGGAAAAGCAGGGACCGGCCCATCTCTTGGGCGCGTTTGCTTGGAAAATGGTCATCCTGCGAAGTTCGTGAAAAAGACAGGCTGAAAGGCTTCACATGCTGCGAGTGCGAGCTAATTGGTGCGTTGCAGCATGCGTGTTGGCGAGGTCCTTTGGCCCGCCGCCAAAAGGCGGCGTAGGACGCGTCAGCGGGGATGTTGCGGGAGGAGTTTTCAGCCGGACCTGTCCGGCGCAAACTCTGAAGGACGATATCTTATGCGAACTGTATCAACCCTCCTCGCGGCGGGCGTAGTTGCGCTCGCGCCAGCCGCATTCGCGGATTCCAGCAAAGAAATCACCGTATCGCTCGAATACGATTCCAGCCTGCTTTCCTCCGAAGCCGGGGCAGCACAGGTGCTGGCGTCGCTTGAGTCACAGGTCGACCGCGCCTGTCTGCGCGAGCGCTCCCTGATTGTGACCGAGCGGATCGACGAAGCCTGCGCGACCGATCTCCTGGCCAAGGCCGTTGCGGAGATTCACAATAATGAAGCCGATGCGGCGGTACCGCTGGCCGGCATCTTCGCCGCTGAACCGGCGATGGTCCTCGCCGCGCTCGAACAACGCTAGCAGACCATTTCCTCCCGGTCTTATTGCGTTGGAGGGGCCGTCCCTGGCCGGGGGCGGCCCCTCGCTTTTGCGGTTTTCGTCTAACAATCTGGCTGATTGGGTTCCCAGAGGGGCGGCTGCGCCGCGATCACCTCTGCGGAGCAGCCCTCCTCCCAGGGAAAAAAGCCATCGCGCGATCCGGGCCAGACGAGCTGGAACGCCTCAAGGGGCGGCGCGCGGCCCTCCTTCTCAGCCCAGAACCAGCGTGCTGAGTTCAGATAGTTCAGATCGATATTCGTTGGGTGCATCGCGCGCGACTCGCATTCGAAACCGTCGAGCACGCCGGTCCATCGCTGACGGTCTGCGGGCACTGCGCCCGCCTTTATCTGACGGAAAACCTTCCAGAGCATGGCATGCATCAGCTCGCCAGACAGCCCGGCTACAATGAATTCGGCGCAGCCCAGTGTCCGGGCGAACCCGACAGAATAGGAGAAGGCGGGGTCGGTGCCGTCTGGATCGAACACGGACGCGCAGAACCATCCGTGCGTCTCCACATTCGAAACAATATTCTGTTCGTATGCGGTGCGTTGCTCCGGCGTAACCAATTCAGGCGTCTTCCTTTGCCAGCGCCTGGAGCTCGTTCAGAAGCGCGGTCCATTCGCGGTCCATGGCGAGGGTCCACCCTGCTCCGAGGGAGTCGCGGAACACATCGCGCATCGCCGTGAAGAAGAGCGGGAAATCGGCCGGCTCGACGCCGTAGCCTTCATGATCGGCACGCGCGGCGGGGACGAGAACGCGCGCGAGCGCGCCATCCTCGGCATGATCCATGACGCAGTCGAGCGCCTGTTGCAGCATCGAGCCGCGCACGCCGCCATCAATATCCATGATGAAGAGTTTTTCGAATTTCGGGTGGGCTTCGAACAGGTGGGCATAAACCAGCGGCGCCGGATCACCGACAGCTTCGGCGACGGCTTCCAGCGTTTCAGTGATGATCTCTGCGCGGCTCATGCCATGGCCCTGTTTGTCTGCGCGCTCGGGCGGGCCGAGACGGCCTCGTGCCAGCGCTTGAGGTTGGTGAGGTCATCCTTATACGGAACACCGACAAGGCCAGCCCCAAAATCAATGGTGGCGAGCGCTACGGCATCGGCGACGGTATAGTCCGGCCCGGCAATGAACTCGTTCTCTGCGAGCTGGGCATCGAAGATCTTGTAGCCCAGAGCAGTGCGCGCACGGTTCTGCTCGGCGGCTTCCGGGATCTGCTTGATGAGTTTGGCGGTGAGCGGATGGCCGTGGACCCAGACCATGCCGATCGGGACCATCAGGTTCAGCTCCACCCGACGCAGCCACATCTCGATGACGGCCTGCTCCTTCGCGTCGCGCCCGAAAAGGGGCGGCTCCGGGTGAAGCGCTTCGAAATAGCGGCAGATGGCGACCGATTCTGCGATGCAGGTGCCGTCGTCGAGTTCCAAAATGGGGATGCCGCCGACCGGGTTTTTCTCAATGAAGTCCGGCTCGCGATTGCGGCGGGTGAGGATGTCGACCTCGTTGAGGGGGACCTCTATCCCCTTCTCGGCGAGATAGATGTGGACACGGCGCGGGTTCGGCCCGGCGGGGTATGTGTGCAGGATCATGGGGCGAGGTTAGCGCCCTCTCCCGGAAATTTCGATGAAATTCGACGCATCGCGCCAAGACCGCTTTCATGGCGGGCTCTTAATCTCTCCCGACACATCATGGGAGAGGATGCGCCATGTTCGGATTTTTCAGCAAGAAAGAGACCCCGCCCGTAGAGCTGACCGCGGATGTCGTGATCGATGCGACGCCGCAGGAGGTGTTCACCTGCCTCGATCCCGGCGCGCCGGACAATCGCTATCTCCGCAAGGGCTGGACGGTGACGCTGGACCCGGACAATTCCGGGCGGCTCTACGGCACCGATCCGCAATTGCCGGAGCTCGGCTTCGTGTTCGATATTGTCGAGTATGGCTATCCGAGCCGCCTGACCGTCCGCAGCAGTTTCGCTGACGACCAGAACGTGGGCGCTCTGATCTCCGGAACGAGCGCCTATACGCTGACGGCCCTGCCCGAGGGTGGCTGCCGGGTTGAGCTTGTGGAGACGGCGACGCTGGTGCCGGGGCTGAACGCGGCGCAGGTGCAGCAGGAGACCGCAATGCTGGTCGTCGCCGTGAATGACGATCTGGCGCGGCTGAAGGCGCTGATCGAGACCGGCGTGGAAGCGGCCGAGAAGGCCGGCATGCTGGATGAGTTCTTCGCCGAGATCGAAACCAACCGCGTGGCGCGCGGCTAGCGCCTACGTAGAAGCCCTGACTGACAAGGGCACGTCCCGCGCGTTTGATGGCCTCCTGACCGCAGATGCCGAAGGAGGATGCCCATGTCTCATGTGCCACACGAACTCGCCGAGGAATTCCCGGCCTACAGGGACACGATCCACGACCTGAAGCGCATCAGCCCGCACTTTGCGAACCTTGCCGAGCAGTATCACGACGTGAACCGCGCCATTCACCGCTATGAAACGCGCGTGGAGCCGGTCGATGAGCGCCCGGAACAGGGCCTGCGCATGAAGCGCATGGTGCTGAAGGACCAGATCTACGCGATGCTGCGGCGCTAATCGGCGGCCGCGATCTCGCGGGCGAGGTCGAGCAGTTTCTCTTCATAGAGAGTGAAAGCCGTGCGCTCGCCGGGCGGCATGTTGATGTCCGCATTTACCCCGGTGATGGCATAGGCGAAGGCCACGTCGCCATCGGCCTGCACCCATGCGCCGGATAGCAGGCCATAAGCATCGCCTGAGTGGCCGATCAGGGTCTCACCCGGCCAGGCGGCGGTGGGCACATCGCCGGGCAGGAGCTGGACACCAAGCCCATAGGCGGTGAACAGGCCCTCTGCGCTGACGCCGGCTTCGGCGGTTGTGCCGTTCGGGCGCGCGGGATCGTAAACCCATGGGTCGCTCGAGAGCGGCGCATAGCGCGGGGCTCTGAGCAGGCGCACGAGCCGGGCAAGATCCACCGCGCTCGCGCGCAGGCCACCCTGCGGCGAGAAGAGCGTGCCATTGGTGCCGGGCGTGTAGTCAGCGAGGTTCGCGCCCTCGTCCTTCAACACCAGCGGGGCGTGGTCTTCGAGCGTGTCGAGGTCATCGACCTGCGGGGTCCAGACGCCGTCCACCTTGCGATATAGCGTTGCACCGCTGCGCCGGGCGGCCGCCGAGACGCCTGACCAGTTGAACCCCGCATCGAGACCGGCGGCGTTGAGCATACGCGCGGCGAGACGGTCGAAGCGCTCGCCCGTCGCGGCCTCCATCGCGGTGGCGGCGAGGCCGTAATTCAGATTGGCGTATTCGAACCAGTCGCCTGGGGTGTGCGCGGAGAATGGTGCGGCCTCCCCTTCGAAGAGTGTGCGGATGTTGCCCGGCAGGGGCACCCAATAGGCGGCCGGGTCGCGGATCGAGGAGGTGTGGTCGAGCGCCTGTCGCAGCGTGATCGCGCGGGCGGGGTCGTCCGGGCGGTGCAGCGGCCAGCCGAGGGCCTCTGACAGGTTGGCGTCCAGATTGACCGCCCCTTCCCGCTCAAGATCCAGAGCCGTCATGCCGACGACCATTTTGGAGACCGAGGCCCAGCGGAATTTCGTCTCCGGCGTCAGCGCCCGGTCGCCCCGGACCGGATCGATGCGCGCGCGACCGGCGGCCCCGGCATAGACGGTCTCCTCCCCGCGCATGACCACCAACACCGTGCCGGCGAGCGCGTGGGCCGGATCGCCGTCGCCTGTGACCAGCGCAGCGAGCCGTGCGTCATGGGCCGCGCGATCTGGCGCGGGCGCGGATGTCTCAAGCGCGCAGGCGGCGAGCGTCAGACTGGCGGCGGCGAGGAGCGCACGGATCATGGGACGAGCCTATGCGTGCGCCACTGGCGCGGGCAAGCGGTTGCTGGCGGAAACGGGTCGAGGCGCTACTGGAAGTCTGTGATCTGGCAGGGGTGCTGGCCGGGATAGTTGCCGTAAACGTCTTCCAGATAGAAGCTTTGCGGGCCGGTCATCGTCACTTCGAGCACGGTCTCGCGATTATAGGCGTTCTGGTCGTAGAAGCGCAGGAAGTAGTTCTCGCCGGAGATCGGGATTTGCCCGAAGCTGCCGGTGAGCGTGCCGTTCCAGTAATAGGTCGTCGAGCCGTCGGAGATGACGCCGGTAATGTCCGGATTGACGCCCGGGCCATAGGTGATGCCGGACCCGCCAATGGCCTCATATTGCAGGGCGAGCTGGGCGGGCGCGTCATTGATCTGGCATTGCGCGACCATGTAGCCGGTCTTCGTCTGCGCGGCGGCGGGCAGCGCGAGCGCGACGACGCTCGCAGCGGCGAAAAGGGTGCGGATCATGAGGCGGCCTCCCTGTTGAGGGGTCCGTTTAGCGCGGGAATCTGACGGGATGGTGGCGGAGCGGGCGCGCTTGAGGGGCCGGGAGGCCGCTAGCTGAACAGTGGGGCGAGCGAGAGATCGAGTCCGAAGGGCTTTATGAATCCGCTCAGCACGGTGAAGGCGAGCCAGACAGTACAGTAGCCGCCAACGCGCCAGAGGCGGTTTAGGAAGCGGATATCACTGACGATAAGAAGTCCGATCAGCATCTCAAGCGCGCCAATAATCGAAATGAAGAAGCCCATAAACGCCCCAAGGACGAGCGCCTCGAAAACGTCCAGACCCCTGCCAATTACGGTGAACAGCACCACACTAATCGCCGCTGTCGCAAGGATCACAAGGACAGGGATGCAGAGACCCTGCAGATAGTATTTGAAGGGGCGGATCGGTTCAGGAAGCGCGGGGACGTCGCCCATTGCCTTTGGTTCAGGTTTAAGCATCCGGAACGTGCCCATATGCTTCGAAGATTTCCAGTAGCCATAAAGCGTCGATGCCGCTGCGCTGGGCTCGGGCCAGTTCGTGGTTCTCGTCACTCAGCAAGAGATGCGGGCGCTGGCGGTCATTTTGCGGAATAACGATGCAAGGCTGGTTCAGCGTGTCCGGGAATGTGGAAATCCGATTTGAGAACCACCCTGTCCACGGACGCTCGACCTCGTAGCGCCCCTTATCGAAGCCATCCAAATAGGCATCGAGGTTTTCGCGGGACAGTGTGGACCAGCTTCCGAACCCGAACGGCACCGCCAGGCCTTCAACCGGGACTTCGGCAACACCGCGCACGAAGAAGTACTTGCCGCCGATGACGCAGAAATCTTCGGACAGGAAATCGCCGCTCAGGTCGAGATCGGCGTTCGGGGCATAGACCTCCGCGTGTTGCCAGATGTCCGGCGCAAAGGCCGCGAAGTCAAAGACACCGCGATGCATCTCACCGCATTTGGCGCACATCCATTCGTCGTTTGCCATGGCGTGGAGACGGTCTTCCGCAGAACGACGCTTTCGGTCTTTCCCAAACAAGGATGTCCTCCGCTCCCGCACACTCAATCGCCGTCAGACATACGGCGACAGAAAGGTGCGTATCATGAGGTCACCTCCCTGTTGAGAGGTCCGCTTTGCGCTGAAATCTGGCAGGCCGGTGGGACCGAACGTGCATAAGGCGCCGCCGGGGCAGATCTGGGCGTCGGCGCGCGTCCATACCCCGCCCTTCCCGCCGCGCGCGCCGGGCAAGGGCTATCCGGTCTGGATCCTCTCCCATCGGGGGCGCGAGCTTGTCTTTGCGAGCCCCGAGGAGATGGCGCATGTCGCCGATGTGCTCGGGCAAAAAGTGCTGCCGCGCCCATGGCAACTTGTCGGCGGGGCGCGCGCGTTTGGGATGTACAACCGCCACTGGCTGTCCCGCCTGCACAAGAGCTGGACACCTTGGGATGTCAGGCAGGACGTGGTGAAGCGGTTGCGGGCGTCTGATGCGCCTATCGATTAGCGAGCGACCTCGCCCAATCTAATTCAACGCGAACAAAGCCCTTCAAAATTGACGAACACACGCCCTGTGTGTATACACACCAAATGCGTGTTTTGGCTCATATGAAGCGTTTGCGACTGGAACGGGGCCTTACACAGGCGGCCTTAGCCGAACGGCTTGACACTACCCAACAGACCATAGGGCGTTGGGAAAGTGGGATTACGCCACCAAAGATCGACACTATCGTAGCGATAGCCACCGCTCTCGGTGTCGAAGTGACAGAGCTGATTGATCAGGAAAAACTAAGTCAAGCCGATAACCAAGCGAAGACCGGAACGAACAGAACACCGGAAAACTATTGGGGGCACTTCGCAGTCCGTT
>JBCBTR010000031.1:0-14807 GCA_039818545.1 Pseudomonadota bacterium | reverse complement strand
CACGGCACCACGACAAGGGCAGAGAGGGCGAGAACGGGAAAGAGAGGGGACATGACAACGCTCCAGCTGGTGAGCAGGGATGCTGGCATCGGCGCGTGGCTGGATTGTGACAGGGTGGAAGCCGCCTGTGCGATCAGGCCGCTGTGGCGGTCTGTCTTCGCTGTCTTTCGGCGGTTCTGAGGGCGAGCGGCTTGTGTTCGACGAGCTGCCATGTGCCGTCATGGTGTTCGACAAGGGCAGTGCACGACTCCACCCAGTCGCCGTCATTCATGTAGGTCACGCCATCGATCTCGCGCATCTCCGCGACGTGGATGTGTCCGCAAATTGCCCCGTCATAGCCTTTGCGCTTGCAGTATCCGGCGACGTGCTCTTCGAAGTCATGGATGAAGTTCATGGCACGCTTGGTTCGCTTTTTTAGGGCGGCGGACAGCGACCAGTAGGGCAGGCCAAAGGCCCGGCGCAGCGTGTTGAGCTTCGTGTTTACCCAGAGCAGGAAATTATAGGCCTGATCGCCCAGATGCATGATCCACTTTCGATCGGCCCGCATCATCCCATCGAACATGTCGCCATGGACGACGAGATAACGCTTGCCGTCCACGCCGGTGTATTCGGTTCGGTTGCAGATTTTGACGCGGCCGAAGCTCGGCCGGAACTTCAGGAAGGCCCGCAGGAACTCATCGTGATTGCCGATGATGTAGGTGACGTTCGTGCCGCGTTTCGAAGCCGTCAGGATGCGCCGGATGGCATTTGTGTGCGCCTGCGGCCAGAACCACTTCTTGCGCAGCCGCCAGCCATCGATGATATCGCCGACGAGAAAGAGATTTTCCGAAGGGTTGTCTTTGAGGAATTCGCACAGTGCTTCGGCCTGACTGCCGTGCGAGCCGAGATGCACATCCGAAATGAAGATGCTGCGGTATTTTTTGCGGTCATGCCCCATTCGGGCAGCGCATAAGCTGATTTCATGATGCCTGTGTGACAGCTGTCAGGGCCACGCATCCCGGGTCGAATGAGAGGGGCTTGCGATCGCTAGTCGTCGAAACGCCAGAAGACGCGCGCGCCGAGCGTGTCCAGGCCCTGATTGCGGCCATTGCCGAGGATCTGGCCATGCGAGAGATGCTCGTATTGCAGCTGAACGCCCCAGCGCTCGCCGAAGTCGCGGTTCAGGGCAATGCTTGTGCGGAAGAGGTCCTCCGAGCCGAGATAGACGGTGGTTTCGTTGAAAGGGATGTTGCGCAGATCGCCTTGCGGGAAGGGGGGCTGAAGCTCTCCGTCGTGGAGGATATAGCCAAGACCCGGCTCGATCGACCAGCCCTCGGCGAAGTCCCAGTTCCAGAGCAGGCCGACGCCGCCAAAGCTGGTATCGCCGGAGAGGTTTGCAGAAGCCACGATGAAGGGGCGCGGCGAGTAGAGAATGTCGAGGATATCCGGGGAGGTGAAGACAAGCTCGGCATTCAGGTTTGGCCCGTCTTCCTTGTTCGAGTTGTTACAGTCACTGACACAGATATTGTGCTGCAGAAGGCCGAGGCGAAACTCCTCGATCGGGCCGGCGCTGGCGATGCCTGATACGGCCAGCGCTGCGGACAAGGCTGCAATGATCTTCATGGCTCTCGATTCCCTTATTGGGCGACCAACGAGCCAAACATTACCGTCTCGTCAAGGTTAAGAGCACCATACCCTGTTGCGTGGTTTGGATTGTGGCTTCCGCATCACGTTTTCCTGACCGCTCTGTATTTTTTGGATCAGATGGCGCTTTGCAACCTCGACGGGACTCCTTTCGCAGCCCCGCCAACCGGGTTCGGTTAATGGCTGTCGCAGAGGCGCACCATTCAGGGACATTTGCGAGTGAGCGGGCATCATACGCTGCGTCATTCCCCGATCGTGACGGGCAATCAAAGGTTGTGGGGCAATAAAATTTCCAATGAAAAGAACGATGTTTCATGTTGGCTTTGTTACATTCCATCCGTTTGGCCAGAGCGGTACGTCCATTGCTTTTCCAAGTCGACGCTTGGGGGCGTTGAGAGCTTTTTTGCTCGGGTCATGTGACCTGGAAAGTGTGGATCAAGACGATGGAACACGAATATACAGAGCAGGATGCTCTCGAACCGGGCGCGGTTGCGATGCCCATTGAGGACGGCCGCTGGTTCGTCTGGGCGGGCATTTGCGCCGTCTCGCTGGGGTGGATCGGGGCTGCGGGGATCGTTGTATCGTCGGTCGGCATTGAGGGTCTCCTGAATTTACCGATCCAGCCGACAGCGGGAACCTTCCTGCTCGGACTGGCCACATCGATCGTTCTGATCACTGCCGGTGTGCTGGGTCAGGAAATGGTGCGGAGCCGAGCTGCGAATGCGCTTGTTCTGCAAGCCTCCCGCGAGCTTCTGTCACCGGCGGAGCAGTCGGCTGAGAAGATCGACAATCTTGGATGGTCGATTTCCCGAATGCTGCGCGGCATGAACACGAATATCGGCGAAACCCGCGGGCAGCTGGAAACGGTAAACACCGACCTGATGCGCACGCTTAGCGTCACCGCGAAGGCGGTCAAAGCCGTACAGATGACCTCGAAAGACCTGATTGGTGGGATCGAGAAACAGCGCACCGGGCTCGAAAACTGCCGCGCTGCCATGCGTGAGGATGTGGAGGCGGCGACAAGCGCGGTCCACACCCATGCCGAACTGGTCGCCCGGGCGTCGAATCAGGCGCGCAGCAATATCGAAAGCGCAGAGGGCGTGCTGCAGTCACGCGTCGATGCGATGGATGCGGCTGCTGAACGCCTCGCCGGACGAATCAAGGGACTCGACGAGATGGCGGCTCAGGGGCGAAAGCGCACCATGGCGCTGATCTATGCCCTGTCGCGCATCAATGACCAGATGGACGCGTCTTCGAAAAATGTACGGGCCGCGATCAAGGCCGGCGATCTGGCTGCCGAAGCCTCCAAGGGCACCGCTGACTCTATGGTGTCTGCGGTGTCGACGGCGCTTCAGCGTGCCCTTCAGGCCTCGGAATCCATCAAAGTGTCCTCTGCGGCGGCGCAGCAGGAAGCCGAGCAGGCCCTCAACCGGCTGACCGAAGCCGGCTCGAAACTCGAACTTATCGCGCAGGCCGCACGCGGCGCATCTGATACGCAGGCTGCGGCGATTGAAGTCCGCCTTCAGAAGCTCAGCGACATGATTGTACAGGCGGCCGAGCGCGCTGCTCAGACGGCAGAAGCCGGACTGGAGCGCACGCGCGCCCGGATCGAGCAAACCGTTGCCGAACCGTTTGAAGACAATGTTGACCCGTCGACTGCCGTACGCGCCGAAGGCGCTCAGGTGAATGAACAGATCAGCCCGGCTGGCGACCCGTCGCCGACACAGGCTGATCATATGCTGGACGATCAGGTCCTGCCATCTGAAGACACGCTTGCCGCGTCCGAGGATGGCCTTGCCTGGCGCTCGCTGATGGCTGATCTCGATCTCCAGATGACAGAGATCGAGGACCTGTTCCCAAGTCTCAGCAAGAACGCATCATTGCGCAAGCTGATGAAAATCGATGGAGCTGAAGCTCAGGCGACACCGGCACCTGCCGAAGCATCTGTGCCGGAGCCGAACCTCGACGATGCGCCCTCAAAAGCGTAGCGCTTTCACATAACGAACATGCTCCAGCCCATCGAGGCTGGCGATCAGTTCAGCGGGCGGATCTGTGTCCACGCCGACAAGGGCGATGGCTTCGCCGCTCTCGGTCGTGCGTCCGAGGTGGAACGTTGAAATGTTGACGTTCGCTTCGCCCAGCATGGCCCCGAGCGCACCGATGAAGCCCGGCTTGTCGAGATTGTTGACGTAGAGCATGACCGGCGAGAAATCGCCTTCCAGCGCCATCTCCTTAACCTCGACAATGCGCGGACGGCCCGCGCTGATCGTGCCGGCGAGCGTGCGCCAGCCGCCTTCGGGCGCGTTCTGGGTCGCCTTGGTTTTCACCTTCACACGGATCAGGCTGTCATAGACGGGGCTGTCCTCGGTCTTGGTCTCTGTGAGTTTGACCCCGCTCTCGGCGAGGATGGCCGGGGCCGACACCATGTTCACGTCGCCGCGTGAGGGGCGGAGAAGACCGGCGAGCAGGGCAGCGGTGAGCGGTTTGCGGTTCAGCTCGGAAACCTCGCCTTCATACTCGATGACGACTTCGTCAAAGCCGAAATCAGAGATCTGGCCGGCGAACAGGCCGAGCTTTTCTGACAGGGCCGCGAAGGGTTTCAGACGCGGGGCTTCCTCGGCTGTGACCGATGGCATGTTCAGCGCATTGGTGACCGCCCCGGTCAGGAGGTAGTCGGCCATCTGCTCTGCGACTTGAAGCGCAACATTTTCCTGAGCTTCAGCGGTTGCCGCGCCAAGGTGCGGCGTCGCGAGGAAGTTCGGCGCGCCGAACAGGACATTTTCCTTGGCGGGCTCTTCGGCGAACACATCAAAGGCTGCTGCGCCGATATGGCCGCTGTCGAGCAGCTCGCGTACGGCAGCTTCATCGACAAGGCCGCCACGGGCGCAATTGACGAGGATGAGGCCCGGTTTGGTTTTCGCCAGCGCATCTTTCGACAGGATATTGGCGGTCGCGTCCGTCTTCGGCACGTGCAGGGTGATGATGTCGGCGCGGGTGAGCAACTCGTCGAGCTCGACTTTCTCAACGCCCAGTTCGATGGCGCGCTCTTCGGTCAGGAAGGGATCGTAGGCGGCGACCTTCATCTTCAGGCCGATGGCGCGCTCAGCGACACGGCTCCCAATATTGCCGCAGCCGATCAGACCGAGCGTCTTGTAGGAGACCTCGCGGCCCATGAACGCCTTCTTCGGCCAGCCGCCAGCCTGTGTACCTGCATCTGCTGCGGGGATCTGCCGGGCGGCGGCGAACATCATGGCGATCGCGTGCTCGGCCGTGGTGATGGCATTGCCGAAGGGCGTGTTCATCACGACGACGCCTTTGGCGGTGGCGGCCTTGATGTCGATATTGTCGACACCAATGCCGGCCCGGCCGATGACTTTCAGGTTCGTTGCGGCCGCGATGACGTCTGCGTCCGGCTTGCAGGCGGAGCGCACGGCGAGGCCGTCATAGTTCGGCACGATGTCGATCAGTTCGTCCTTGGAGAGGCCGACCTTCACGTCGGTCTCGATGCCGCGCTGGGCGAAGATATCGACGGCGGCGGGGCTGAGGCTGTCTGCGATAAGAACTCGTGGCATGGTCTAGTTTCCTTTGCGCCAGTCGGCGCGATTAAGTCTGTGAACAAGGCAGTCGTCCTCGTCGAACATGCGGCGCTCGACGGGGCGGAAACCCAAACGCTGGTAAAAGCGATGGGCGTCTGTGTTGGAGGCGAGGGGATCGATGATGATCGCCTCAATGGTTGGGTCGGCGAACGCGGTATCCATCGCGATCGTCATCATTTGTGTGCCGTAGCCTTTGCCGAGGCAGTCGGCTTCGCCGATCCAGATGTCCATGGCGCGCAGGTTCGCCGGGCAGTCGCGGCCCCAGTAGTGGGTGCGCTCCTGCGACGGATCGATCACCTGCATGGCCCCGATCGGGTGGCCATCGACTTCAGCGATGAAGTGAGCGCTGTGCGGGTCCGCTCCGCTGAGCTCATCCGCCCAGTCGGCATCTTCAAACGCAATATCAGCCTCGGGATCGTCGCTTGTTGCGGCGATCACGTGGGGCTGGGTGTCCCACCGTTTCAGGTGCGGGACATCTGCCAGCGTGGCTGGGCGAAGGATGAGTGTCATGGGCGTCGCCGTCAGGCGGTTTCGAGCAGCGCGGCTTCTTCTGCGAACGCCCAGTCGAGCCATGGCGTCAGCTTCGCGACATCCGACGGCTCCACCGTTCCGCCGCACCAGATGCGCAGGCCGGGAGGGGCCTTGGCATAAGCAGCCGCATCGAAGCAGGCATTCTCCGCCTCAAGACGCTTCATCATGCGTTTGACGAAGGCGCGCTGGTCATCCTCGCCGAGCCCGGCAATGCGCGGATCGGCGATCCTGAAGGTGACGCCCGTATTGGAGCGCACGTCATCGTCTGCGCAGAGGAAGTCGATCCAGTCAGTACGCGCGACCCAGTCTGTGAGCGTGGCGAGCGACTCGTCAGAGCGGCTTTTAAGGCCGCGCCAGCCGCCAATCGATTCGCACCAGTCGAGGGCTTTGAGATAATCCTCGGTCGCCATCATAGAGGGCGTGTTGATCGTCGCGCCTTCGAACAGAGCTTCGTTGAGCTTGCCGCCTTTGGTCATGCGGAAGAGCTTGGGCAGGGGACGGTCGGGCACGTAAGATTCAAGCCGGCGCACGGCGTTCGGCGACAGGATCAGCATGCCATGGGCAGCTTCCCCGCCGAGCACTTTCTGCCAGCTGTATGTGACCACATCGAGCTTCTCCCACTCGATCTCCTGCGCGAACACGGCAGAGGTCGCATCGCAGATGACCACACGGTCCGGATTTGGTTTGATCCAGTCTGCGTTCGGGACGCGCACGCCGGAGGTCGTGCCGTTCCACGTAAAAACGATGTCGGCGTCATCGCGCGCTTTTTCGAAGGGGGGCAGGACGCCATAGTCGCCGACATGGATTTCGCAGTCGTCGAGCTTGAGCTGGTCGACGGCGTCGGTGACCCAGTCCTTGCCGAAGCTTTCCCACGCGAAGATGTCGGTCGGGCGACCGCCGAGCATGGACCACATGCACATCTCGACCGCGCCGGTATCAGAGGCAGGCACGATCGCGACGCGGTAGCCTTCCGGCAGGCCGAGGATCGTCTTGGTACGCTCGATCGCCTCTTTGAGCTTGGCTTTCGCGTCGGCAGAGCGATGCGAACGCCCAAGGGCGGCGGACTCTAATTGTGAAAGTGAAAAGCCGGGGCGCTTTGCGGTCGGCCCGGATGAAAAATGCGGACACGCGGGGCGTGTCGCCGGTTTAGCAGCAGTCGTCATCTGTTTTATCTCCTATCCTCACAGATAGGCTGGACGCCGTTGGGGGCGTCTGGCCCGCCGCGTCTATGGCACGGAATGCTTAGCGGGGACAGGAGCCATTTGTGAAATTTGCAGAGCGGCGTGTTTCATCGCGGCTAGCTTATGTAAGGAGTGGACAGCTGAAATTGTAGCGTTTCCAACTCGAGCCTAACCTATGCCCATGCAATCACCGGACGACGACCTCAAAAGAAGACAAGTCGCCTGGGACGCGATGCACGTACTTTTTCTGGATACAGATGTCGATCGTTTCTACTTCGACGACGCCGCAAAAAAATGTGCAGATACCGACTATTCGTTGAACGAGTTGGAGCAAATCTACTGGTGTGAGGTGTATCCAACGATGCGGTTCAACTTATGGGGAGTGGCGGGCGAGTGGACACCGAGTGACATAGAAAGCCTGAGCGAGGCTATTTTGGAGCGGCACAAGTTCGGAAAGCGCATTTGGTTTCGACATTTGCGGCGCTATCCGTTTGAGTACTGGAAAAGGCTCAGATCAGAGGTTCAGAACCTGAGAAGTTTTCGTTGAGCCTACTTTGGCCTTGCTGCTGAACACGCCGCCATCTGACATTACTGCAGCGCCCAGTCGTCGTTAGGCGTGTCGCGGCAGGCCTGGGCGTCCTCGCGGAGTTGTTCGCCGGAGGGCAGGGTGGTGACGCGCGTTACGGTCCGGCATTCACGTCCTGAACCCTGATAAGGCTCCTCGTAGCGGACATCCTCGCCATAGTCGCGGCCGCCATAGAGGTCGTCATTGCGGGCGTATGGGTCGGGGGCGTTCGCGTAAGGATCAGGCACGCCGGCATAGGGATCGCGAGCATTGGCATAGGGGTCTCGCACTGCGACGGGTCGGGGCTCGCTCCAGCCGCGGCCATAGGCCTGACGGGTCGGCGGTGCGACGTTGCCGTAAACGCGGGGGTTACAGTCTGTGTTTGACGCGGCGAGTTCGCTGCCGGCGACACCGCCGACGATGGCCCCGATCAGGGCTCCGGCGATGACTTCGCCATCATTGTCGCCGCCGCCATGATGGTAGCGGTGGTGGCGGCGATGGTGACGGTAGCCGCGATGACCGCGATAGCCCCGGTGTCCACGATAGCCGTGATGGCCCCGGTAGCCGTCATCGTCGCCGAGATTGTTGCCGATCGCGCCGCCCGCGACGCCGCCGATCACTGCGCCGACCAAAGCCCCGGCGAGCTGATTGTCGCCGCGGACCTGTTCGCAATTGGTGGTGATGGAGCCGTGACCGTAGCCATAGCCGCGATCATACTGGGCGTGCGCTGCGCCGGCGAGCAGGGTGACCCCTGCGAGAAGAGCGGTGATCCGCATGAACGTCTCCATTTTCCGACACTATCGGCCAGTTTAGCAGGAGACATTCAATGAACGTGCCTGAACGGAGCCTGAAAATGCGGTTCAGACTGTCATCTGGACGAAACGCTGTCTTCGCCCCATTTTGAGGACATGGGATTATTCGATGACGCTTCGAAAACGGCAGGCCGGGCGCGCTATGCGGCAGCGCAGGGGCTGCGGTCGGCCTGGTATGGCGCGCAATATGTGACCGCGCGGCGCAGGTCTGCCGGGTTCAACCGGCCCGGAGAGCCCGCGTTCAAGCCGGAGAGCGGCAAACCGGACATGGCGGCGCTGAGGGCTGCGTATTTGCGGCTTTACCGGCGGGACCGGGCAAACATTGAGGCCGGGCTGTATCCTGCGCCCGAGGATGTGCGCCTGCGAGACCTGCCGCGTGCGATGAAATCGGCTCGGGCGTTTCTCTCCGATGTGCCAGAAGTGGACAGGCGCCGGCTGAATCGCGATGGCGTTGAGGTCCGCGAGACCGCCGATCCGGACCAGTTCCCGCCCTATTACCGGCAGAACTTCCATTACCAGTCCGATGGCTGGCTGTCCGATGACAGCGCGGCGATCTACGACACGCAGGTCGAGGCGCTGTTCACCGGCTCAGGCGATGCGATGCGCCGGGCTGCGCTTGCCGAGATTGCAAAGGAGCTGAAGGGTCGCGACCAGCGGGACGCTCGCCTGCTTGATCTTGCCTGCGGGACCGGACGGTTCCTTGCGCAGACCATGCGGGCGTTTCCGCGGCTGAAAGCGCAGGGGCTCGACCTGTCGCCGAATTATGCGGCAAAGGCGCGCCGGGCGGTGGCTGACTGGCCTCAGGTGGACATTGCGGAAGGGGCGGGGGAGGCGGCTCCGTTTGAGGATGACCGGTTCGATGTGATCGTCTCGATCTACCTGTTTCACGAATTGCCGCCGAAAATCCGACCGCTGGTGATCGGCGAGATTGCCCGGATGCTGAAGCCCGGCGGGCTGTTTGTCTTCGCTGACAGCCTGCAGTTTGGCGACAATCCGAAGCTTGACGGGATCCTGGAATACTTCCCGGAAGGCTTTCACGAGCCCTACTACAAGGGCTATCTCAGCTACGATTTCGAGCCGGTGATGGCTGAGGCTGGTTTGGCCCCCGAAACGGCGGAAAACGCGTTTCTGACAAAGATTTCGACCTGGCGGAAAGCCCGGTAATCATTACGAATCCGTGCCGATTCTGATCCGTAAACGGAAATTAATCTTGTTGCGGCGATAGTTTTGTGACAGTTTTATTACACGGTTCGATAACAAGCCACGGAGTGTTCGAGGACTCATAGCGGCGCAAAAAGAATGCGAGGCACTTACATGTCCACGATAAATCACGAATCCCGAAAAACATCCGTCATGAGCTTTGTCCGAGACTATTTGACGTCGGACGAGCCTGATGGAGTCACTGACACGCTCCGCCTGATCGTCGCGGTCGCGGCGGGTGTCACATTTGCTGTCTGGCTGGAACAGTTCGTGAAGCTGTTCGGCTAGCTCGCCTTAAAAGGTCGGCATGCGCCCGGTTGCAGCCCAGGGCATGCCGATCGCCAACACCACACTGATCGCAAGACCTATCAAGGCGCGGACCATGTCGCTGCCGACATCGGAGGCCGCTTCGCCGCGTGCCCGCAGCGAGCTGACCCATGAAATGGCAAGCTCCCGACCGGCGAGCAGGCCGAGGAAGACCCATGTCGTGCTCATCGGAATGTCGCTCTGCTCTTTGAAGATGTAGAGAATGATGGCGTAGATGAGGTCGACAATCGTGGCGGCGCGAATGTCGGTCGTGTGCGTTTTCGACAGCACGATTTTCTGAATTTCGCCGCCGCGCGTGGCCATGATGTAGGCCTGCATTGCGACGAGAACGACACCGCCGAAAATGATGAGCGACGGGTCGAACATGGCGGTTGAGCCGACTTCTTCCTGCGTGCGCGGCAGGAAAACGAAGATGTTGGCGAAGTCCTGCTTGAGCCATGTCCACCAGAGGAAGGCCGTCGTCGCCCACTGGAACATCGTCCAGTAATAGGCGTGCTCTTCATGCCGGGTGTTGCCGATCCATTTTTCCCAGCGATTCGAGATCACCAGATAAACGACCCCGCCCGCCACAAAGGCGACCAGATAGCCGAGCGCCGACTTGATCAGCATGCCCGACATGACGCCTTCGGTCGCCGATCCGCCGGACATGGCAAAGACGGTGAGCACGAGGAAGGTGGTGGAGACCGGAATGCCGAAACGGGTCAGGAAGAGAAGCACAATCGGTGGCAGGGCGTGCCACCACTGGATGCCCTCTTCCGGGTAGGGCAGCAGGTTCAGCTTGCCGTCGGCGATGTCGCCATCGGCGAAAAAGTAGGAATGGCCGAGCGCGGCCACGAGGATTCCGGAGGCGAAGAGCCAGAGCACCCACCATGGCCGGTGCGCGTTGGAGGCGAGGAATGTTCCGAGGGTCTGAATGGAGTCGTTTGCGATCACCGCATAGGCGGCGAACAAAAACCCGATCAAGGCAAAAAGCTCAACTCCGCCAAGCGTCATGCCGGCCCCCCGTTATGATCACGCAACTCATTACCGGGCTCGAACCCCTGCTGAAAACGCGGGTAGCAGAAAGGTGAAACGGGGGCGACCCCCAAAAGGCCGCGTGTCGCAGAACCTTCATATTCCGGTCTGGCCGCGATGGCGAAGTTTCGCATCGGCCAGAACGCAGGCCAGCATGGCTTCGGCCACCGGAACGGCCCGAATTCCGACGCAGGGATCGTGGCGGCCTTTGGTGCTGACATCGGTTTCCTCGCCCTCGCGCGTGATGGACTGCACTGGGGCGAGGATGGAGGAGGTCGGCTTGATGGCGATTCGGGCAACGACGTCCTGCCCGGTGGAAATGCCGCCTGCGACGCCGCCATTATTGTTGGAGAGGAAGCGGGGGCCGTCCTCGTTGCCGGCCCGCATCCGGTCGGCATTGTCTTCGCCGGACAGGCTTGCTGCGGAAAAGCCTGCCCCGATCTCAACGCCCTTGGCGGCATTGATCGACATCAGTGCGCCGGAGAGCTCCGCATCGAGCTTGCCATAGACCGGCGCGCCCCAGCCGGCGGGAACGCCCGAAGCATGAACCTCGACAATTGCGCCGGCTGACGATCCGGCCTTGCGGGTCTCATCGAGAAACTCCTCCCACTGGGCGGCGGTTTCGGCATCCGGACACCAGAATGGATTGTTGCCGGTCTCGTCCCAGTCCCAGCGTTCGGGATCGATCATGTGCGGGCCGATCTGGACGACGGCCCCGCGAATCTCGATGCCGTCCCCAAGCACGCGGCGGGCGACGGCCCCTGCGGCGACGCGCGAGGCGGTCTCGCGGGCGGAGGAGCGCCCGCCGCCGCGATAGTCGCGCACACCATACTTGGCGTCATAAGCATAGTCTGCGTGGCCGGGGCGGTAGCTGTCCCGGATTTCGGAATAGTCTTTTGAGCGCTGGTCGACATTCTCGATCATCATCGAGATCGGCGTGCCGGTGGTGACCGGGCCGTCGGTGCGATCATCCTCGAAGACGCCCGACAGGATCTTGACCGCATCCGGTTCGCGCCGCTGCGTCACGAAGCGGGATGTGCCGGGGCGGCGCTTGTCAAGAAAGCCCTGAACGAAGGCGTCATCCAGCGACAGGCCGGGCGGACACCCGTCAACAACGCAGCCAATGGCGGCCCCGTGGCTTTCGCCCCAGGTGGTGACACGGAAGAGATGGCCGAAAGTGTTGTGCGACATGGAACGCCTTGAAGCCCAAAAAGGCGGTGTTGAACAGACCTGGCTCTGATGCGACATTGCGTAAAGCCGCGCGGTCTCTATCGTCGCCTGCGAAAAGGGAGACAAGTCATGACATACGACTTTAGCGGAAAGACTGCCGTGGTAACGGGTGCGAGCCGTGGAATTGGGGCTGCGATTGCGCGCACGCTTGCGGCGGATGGCGCGCGTGTCGCGCTTGTGGCCCGCTCAAAGGACAAACTGGATGCACTCGCTGCTGAGTTGCCCAATGATCCGGTTGTGGTTGAAGCCGACATGGCGAGCGACGATGGCTGGAACGGGGCGGCTGAGGCTGTGCTTGGCGCGCTCGGCCATGTCGATATTCTGGTGAACAATGCGGGTGTGAGCTTTCAGGAGCCGCTGGGCAAGAATTCGAAGAAGAACCTCGACATCACGCTTGATGTGAATGTCCGCAACCTGATCCTGTTTACAGATGCGCTGTCGGAAAGCCTGAAATCCCGCAAGGGCGCGGTCGTGAACATTTCGTCCATATCGGCCAATTCAGGCTCCTACGGGCAGATCGCTTATTCGGCCTCGAAGGGTGCGGTGAATTCCTTCACGCGCAATGCGTCGATCGATATGGGCCGGGCAGGGGTACGGGTGAACGCCATCGCACCGGGCGTGATCGATGACGGCATGTGGAAGACCGCGTTTGAAAGCGGTGCCGTAGACCGTGAAAAAGTCATGGCCGGCATGTCACGCAGCATTCCGTTGGAAGGACGCTGGGGCAGCGCACAGGAGATCGCCGATACGGTTGCCTTCCTGGCCTCGGACAAGGCGAGCTATGTCACCGGCCAGGTTCTGCGGGTCGATGGCGGCATTCTGGCCTGATCGGTTGGCGGGCCGGGCCGGGCGCTTATATCGGCAAGAGACAAGCGCCCGTGCGAGCGCGCCTCAACAAGCAAGGAACTGCCCCCGTGTCCGTGATCCCGAAAAGCCCCAGCGCTGATGACTATTCGAAAGAGGCTGACCGGCCCCTGATTTCGGCGGCGTCCGATCCGATCGAGCTATTTCAGGACTGGATGGCCGAGGCGCGGGCCGCTGAGCTGAACGACTCCAATGCGATGAGTCTCGCGACGGTCGACGCTGACGGGATGCCGGATGTTCGCATGGTCCTTCTGAAGGGCGTGTCGACGGAGGGCTTCTGTTTCTACACCAATCTTGAGAGCACCAAGGGCACGCAGTTATCTTCCACGCCTAAGGCGGCGCTTGGATTTCACTGGAAGAGCCTGCGCCGGCAGGTGCGGGTGCGCGGGGCCATCGAGACGCTGCCGGACGCGGATGCCGACGCGTATTTTGCGAGCCGGGCGAAGCTCAGCCGGATCAGCGCGCTGGCGTCCGACCAGTCGCGCCCGCTGGAAGACCGGGCGGTGTTCAAGGCAAGGGTCGATGCGCTGATGGCGAAGTATGACGACGATGATGCCATTCCCCGTCCGGCTCATTGGGGCGGGTTTCGGGTCGTGCCGGAAAGTATCGAGTTCTGGCAGGACCAGTCCTTTCGGATGCATGACCGGCTGATGTTTGCGCGCGACGGCGAGGGCTGGACGACGACGCGCCTCTATCCCTGACCGTAGCGTGCCTGAAGGGTTTTGAGATCGTAGAGCGAGCGATGCTCTGAAGCCTGGAGCGTTGTGCGAAGGGCTTCGATCTGTTCGATGGCCTGAAGAGTCTCTCCCGCCGCGATCAGCTGGCTGGCGTCCACCAGGGCGGCGCGCAGGCCGGCATCTCTTGCGTGTGGAAACCGGTCATGGATCCGCCGCAGGAAGTGACGGGCGGCGCGGCGATACGCGGTCTGTGTGTCGCCGGTCGATTCTTCCGCTGCGAGGACGGCATCAACAGCCATGGATAGGGGACCGCGCCATGTCTCGGGCGAAGCAGACGCATTGCCTTCACATGCCCGCATGTCGAGCGCTCTCAGATAAGCACTAAGCGCCGCGACAATGTCGGGGCCGGGGCGCGCGCCCTCAAACTCTTCCACGATCTGGGACTCAAGAAAGTCTGACAGCGCGGCCGCGTCATCGCGATCGACGAGCTGGTGCCCCTCTGGCGATGCGAGATCGGGGATCGATACCGGATTGAAGACGCCGTCGTCCCGCGCAGGCCCGAAGAAGCCATGGGTCGTATCGGCCGTGCCGGGCTCGCCAGAGAGACCGGCGAAGAAGAAGTTCGGATTGGCCCGGCCATTCTCATGGCAACTTGCGCAGGAGATGCCGGCTTTGGCGGCCTGACCGCCCAGCAGGAAAGGGCTGTTGAACAGAAGTTCGCCATGGCGGATCTGGTCCGGACCGTCTGTTACGCAACGTGGCGGCTCATTAGAGAGCGCGTGGGCGATATCCGCGCCAGGGGCGAACCAGTCCGCCTCCTGTGGACCGGTATCGACGGGCGCGCTGCTACAGCCCGCAAGAGCGGTCGCGAGGGCTGCGATCAGCGCCCGGCTCAGGATGCGTCGCGCTCGATCCATTGCTCAAGCTCGGTGTGTTCGGCGCATCCGAACGGGCAGAGCACATTCAGCGTGTCGAGCTGCGACCGGGCGGCGGTCATGTCGCCGATCTCGACAAAGTACTCGCCGAGATATTCGTGCGCACCGAGATGGCCGGGGGCGACATCAAGCGCTGCGCTGTAATAGGCGAGGGCGACGTCGTGATTGCCCTGCTTCCGGTTGGCAAAGCCGAGGTATGTGAGAACGTCCGGGTGCGGACCAAATGCGTCGCGTGCCTCGCGAAGCTCGACT
>JBCBTR010000030.1:0-15057 GCA_039818545.1 Pseudomonadota bacterium | reverse complement strand
GCAGCCTTGAGCGCCGTCCATCGCGCAGTGCAGCGGAGCGGGGACAAAACAAGAAGCGCAACCGGTGGCTGGGCACCTGCCGGTGCATCCGCGCCCTGAATTTGATTCACAGGATCAAATTTTCCGGCTGCGCCGAACCGGTTGCGGATGGTGGTGGGGGCTGGATTCGAACCAGCGTACGCTATGCGGGCAGATTTACAGTCTGCTGCCTTTAACCACTCGGCCACCCCACCAGGGCACCTATCGCAGCGAGGTCGTTTGACGTCGTCGCGCCG
Source organism: Pseudomonadota bacterium (assembly GCA_039818545.1). Taxonomy (GTDB): domain Bacteria; phylum Pseudomonadota; class Alphaproteobacteria; order Caulobacterales; family Hyphomonadaceae; genus JANQQC01. The sequence goes on along the minus strand of JBCBTR010000030.1, from coordinate 14,782 downwards.
AACCGCCTAAAGCCCCTTATTCAGGGCCCTTGGGCGAACCGGAGCCGTCTTATAGTGACGAACAAAAACCCGCGCAACCGCACTGGCGGACGAAAGACAGGCCGACCGCAGGAGCGCGAGGGTGGTCCCGTCTGGCTGTGGGGCGCGCATGCCTGCGCCGCGGCTGAGGCCAATCCGAAACGGCGTATTCTTCGCCGTCTCGCCACCGAGAATGCGGCGCGTCGTCTGGGGCTTGCTGATGCGGAGCTTGCCACGGCCAAACAGATCGATGCTGAGCTGCCGCGCGGCGCGGTCCATCAGGGCGTTGCCGTGCGCGTCGAGCCACTGGAGCCGACGGCGCTGGAAGACGTGATCGACGCCGGGCCGGCGCGCATCGCCGTGCTCGATCAGGTGGAAGACCCGCATAATCTGGGTGCGATCTTTCGCTCGGCGGCGGCCTTCGGGGTTGGGGCGCTTGTCCTGCAAACGCGTCATGCGCCGCCGGTCACCGGGATTGTCGCGAAATCTGCCGCTGGGGCGGTCGAAACCGTGCCGGAAGTGCGGGTGGTGAACATTGCCCGAGCGCTCGATGCACTGGGGGAGGCGGGATACTGGCGTGTCGGTCTTGCAGGGGAAGGCGAGGCTGAGATTGAAAGCGCGGCCAGCGGAACTGCGAAGCTCGCCATCGTGCTTGGCGCGGAAGGGGCGGGGCTGAGGCCAGCCGTGGCGAAAGCCTGCGATACGCTCGCCCGTATCGACATCGCGCCGGAGATGGAAAGCCTGAACGTCTCTAATGCTGCCGCAATTGCCTTCTACGCGGCTAGAGCATGAGCTGGATTCCCGCGATCGTTTTCGTCTGATACGGTCCCGGACTTCGTTTCAGGGGAAGCGCCATGATTATTTTCCGATTGCTGTCATTGTTCTTTACCATGTGCGGGCTCGCCGTTGTGATTACGGCAGCCTGGCTTCTGATGGGAAACAAACTGGAGATCCCGGACAGCGAAGTGTTCGGCGAGTCCCCGGACATTGTTGAGCGCTACCTGCCGACAGAACCGCGACGGGAAGCGGCAGCCGGCGCGGCACCGATGGCGAGCGCGCGGGGCTTTGGGTCTTCGTCAGGCGCAGGCGATGAGGCTTTCTCTCCGCAAATGATGCCAGCTGCCCGAAGTGCTGAGGCGGCCGCAACAAATGTCGCTGACACGATGCGCGAAGTTCCGATTGCTTACGCCGCGCCGCAGAGCGCGCAGTTCGCACGGCCGTTTGATGTGTCGATCGCCATCGATGCGACTGGCGATGATACCGCAGCCGACGCCTTACCGTCTGGCTCGGAGATTACCGAGGATACGGCGCTGGTGACGGAGCGCTTGCGTGCATCGATCTCCGGATCGGCTTTCAACATCGAAGCCTTGTCGCCGGAGATTCAAAAGCTGTCCTCAACCACAGAGAATGTCTGGCGCTGGCGGGTGACCCCTCGCGAAGCAGGGGAACAGGAACTGGCGGTGGAGCTGTTCGGGTTTGATGGTGAGGACGCGCTGCCGATCCGTACCTATCGCGATACCGTGGCCGTTGAGGTCACGCGCGTTGGGCAGGCGATTGCCATTGCGGAGGATGCGAACCCAATTGCCATGCTGTTGGGCGGGATCGGCTCGGTGCTGGCCGGCTTCTTCGGATTTGTCGGGTTCTTCCGTAAATAAGAACGGCTCAGCGGCGCTTAACGATCGTGGAGAAATGATCGTTTTTTGAGGTTTCGAGCCGGGTGTATGGCGGTGTCCTAAGGAGACCGCCATGACCCAGACACTTCCCTTTCTACAGATCGATGCCTTTGCCTCCAAAGCCTTTGAGGGCAATCAGGCCTGCGTGATGCCGCTTAGCAACTGGTCGCTGACCGATGAGATGCTTCAGGCGATCGCGGCAGAGAACAATGTGTCTGAGACCGCCTACATTGTTCAGACTGCGGAAAACGTGTGGGATTTGCGCTGGTTCACGCCGGCGGTGGAAGTGCCGCTGTGCGGGCATGCAACGCTCGCGGCCGCGCATGCGCTGTTCCATCATGAGGGCTTTGCCGGCGAGGAGATTGCTTTCGATACGCGCCAGTCAGGCCGGCTGACGGTCAAAAAACTCGATGCGACGCGGTTGGAGATGGATTTTCCGGCACCGAAGGTTCGCCAACTGGACAATCTTGATGCCGTAGAAGCAGCGCTCGGTACCCGGCCCGTGGAAGTTTGGGGCGGACCGTTCATCGCAGCGGTCTTTGATGATCCGGCCGCAATCACTGCGTTGTCTCCTGAACCAAAAGAGGTTGCTGCGCTCGTTCTTGAGGCGGATGAAGGATGGGATCGCGGCAACGTTGGTTGTCTGGCCGCGGGCGGCGACGGCGTCGATGTGACCAGCCGGTTTTTCGCGCCGGGAAGCGGCATTGACGAAGACCCTGCCACTGGCAGCTGGCACTGTATGCTGGCGGCCGTGATGGCTCCCAAGCTCGGCAAATCCGCGCTGGATTGCTTTCAGGCCTATCCCGGGCGCGGGGCCTATATCGGCGCTGAACTCGCCGGCGACCGGGTGAAGTTGCGCGGGCAGGCCGTCACCGTGATCGAAGGCGTGTTCAGGCTCTGAGGTCAGATCAGGCCTATTCCGCCGGTTGATAGCTGTTCGTCGTCGCTTTGATGCCGTCTTTGTCGGCGAGAGCGTCGGCGAAGCCATGATTGACATCGCGATGGCGCGCTTCGTCTGCGCGGACGGCTTCCACGACTTCGCGCAAACGCGCATCTGGCGACAGCTTCCAGTAGTCGATGGCGAGCTCGGGAGCCGGCACATTCTCCAGTGCGCCACTGTCGATGGCTGCCAGATATTTGGTGTAGCTGACCACGGCTTCTTCTTCGAGGTAGGCGACAAAGCGGTGCGCGACCCTTGGGAAGAAGAGGTAGAGGAAGAAGTAGAAATTGTAGAAGATGGCCTGCGCGATCATGATCAACCAACGCTCAAACAGGTTGGGCTGCGCGATCTTGATGAAGGTCATCAGGTGCATGCGCTCATTTTCGGCTTCGTCGAGGAGTTCGCGGATCCAGCCCTGATCGTCGCGAATGTGACGCAGCGCCTTGAGATGCTGCAACACGCCGCCCACCATGCCCGGCACAGCCGCCACGGTTTCCAGCACCACAGCGCGGTGCCCATAGCGCTGACGGAAGAAGGCGTCGGCAAAGACACGCATGAATTTCACCATGCCCAGTGCGATCCGATCACGCAGGGTGCGCGGCGCGCGGCGGATATGGATTTCACCAACACTGTCAAAGGCCATCGAGCAAGCTCCTGTGGACTGATCGGGCAGAAGGCGCTCGACCTGACCCTGAAATAGGGCCTCCGTGCTGCGCTTCGAGGGGCGAAACTGTCTCGGTGCTGCTATGTCGCAGATCGCAATGAATACAGTAGAATAGGGCTATCAGCGGTGAAGGTTGAGCCTATGATTCAGACGCGGTTTTCGGCATCTGCGCGCTCTTGCGTTGCGCGAGCCACACACCGCCAAGGATGAGTGCGAAGGCGGCAATAGCGTTCCAGCTTTGCGTCTCTCCAAAGAAGACCCAGCCCATTCCAGCCGAGACGATTGGGATGGAGTAACCGGTGAGCGCGAGAAAGTTCGCCCCCGCCCGGCGGACCAGAAAAATGTAGAGCAGCGCCGCCAGTGCCGATGGGCCGACGCCGAGCCCGATCACCGCAATGATGCTGGCAGGTACCGGGTTGAGCGGCGGCAGGTCCGCAAAGATCAGGATAGGCCACGAAAACAGCGCGCCGAACGTGACGTAGCCGGCTGTGAAGGCAAGGGCGGGCAGGGGCGGCGCGCTGCGCGCCACGATCGTGCTAATCGCATATCCGCCGGTCGCGATGAGTAGCAGAACCTGGGCGATGACGCTGGCTGAACCCCAATTGGCAATCGCATCCGGACCGAACAGCACGCCAACGCCGACAAACCCGACAAGGATGCCAACGACCCGCCGCGAGGTCAGCCGCTCGTCCGCGAACAGGGCATGGGCCCCTATGGCGACGAAGATCGGTGCAGCCGCCGTGTAGAGCGCCGCGAGGCTGGAATCGACGGTTTCCTGTGCCGTCGTGATGAAGAAGAACGGAAGGGTCATCCCGAAGAACCCCATCAACGCCATGAAAAGCCATCCGCGCCGATGGCTGAAAGGCGGCATGCGCTGTCCGTTCGCCAGCAGGCAGACGTGCAGTACAACCGCGCCAATCGTGAGGCGTGCCGGGAGTATGATTTCTACGGGCAGGCCCATCTCGGGATTGGAGGTCTGCACGGCGATGCGGGTCATCGCGTAGGCGCTCGCCCAGATCACGGTGAGCGCAGCAAACAGACCCCAATCCAGTGCGCTGTGCTTGTCTGACATTCTGGCGCGCGCTCCCTCCACAGCAACAGGCGTGGACGCCGCCGCGTCCATGGTCAAGCCGAAGGTCTCGCCGAGCCGTGCGACCTCTGATAAACAAAAGTCATGAAATATCTCATCCTTGCCTCCGCCCTCGTCCTGTCCGCCTGCGCCACAGGGCCGAGTCCTTATGCGCCTGCAGAGAACAGTCGCGACAAGGGCTTTTCAGAACAGGTCATCGAAACCGGGCGCTACCGCGTCTCCTACAAAGGCGACGATGCTGAGCAGGCGCGCTCCTATGCATTGCTGCGCGCCGCCGAGATCACCATCGAGAATGGTGCGGACTGGTTCCGCGTCGTCGACGCCTACACTGAAGTCGATGGCCGGCGGTCCGGCGGTGGGTCTTCGGTCTCGGTTGGTGGGTCCAGCGGCTCTTACGGATCGGGCGTTGGCGTCGGGGTCGGCATCGGACTGCCCCTTGGCGGCGGCGGGTCACCGGACGCGACGCACACGCTGGAGATGGTGATCTTCAAGGGCGAGAAACCGGATGATCCCGACGCTTACGACGCAGCATCCGTGCAGGCGTCCGTTCTTGGTGCGCCGCTGCCGTAACTGGCAGGAGGCGCTTCACTCATCTGCCGGTGGGATCGTCCAGTTGATTTGCCGGGCCCAGTCCTCAGCGCCGACGATGATGAGGTCGAAGACGGGGTCCTTCACAGCGTAATAGACGGCCTTGTCCTGCGGAAAACGGGCGGCGAGCTGCCGCTTGATCTCTTCATATGCGTCGCGGGCAGATGGATGCGCGCGCAGATAGTCCCGGCACAAGAGCGGGTAGCGCTGATTGAACCGGCCGGCTTGCCGCACATGGATGTGCGCTGCAGGCTCGGCGTGGGTGTAGAAGCGCTTGGCCAGTTGGTCTGCCGACAGGAAGGTACCCGTTGGGTAGTGATCAGCGACAGACGCCCCAAGCTCGAAGCCGACCTCGCCTATTGAAGCCTCCGACTGAGCCGGCAATTCAGCGACCGTCAGCTGCACATCGATGATGTCCTTGGCTGCAAGACCCGGTACGGCCGTGGACCCGATATGGTGGATGGCTTGAACATTCTCGCCCACGGCCTTGCGAATGGCTTCTGCGATACTCCGATACTCAAGCGGCCAGCGGTCTTGATAGTTGATGATCTCGATCAGCATGGTTCCAGTTTACCTAAAGTGACCCAGCTATGACCTGAATGATTTCGTCTGCCAGATCGACCGGCTCTGCATTCGTGCTGTCGATTTCGAGATCATACGTCATGCCTTTGTGGACAATGCCGAGCTGGCCGCGCGCCTGACCGGGCAGCCGGTCACCCCGTGCAATTTCCCGGCGTTCCAATTCTTCGAGATCGCAGTGCACGCCGACGAAGAACACGTCGAGACCTTGCAGTACGTCCAGCCAGTCCCTACGCAGCTCGGGCGTTTGGATGACCTCATCGAGGATGAGATCGACGCCGCTTCTGGCGATGGCTGCTGCTGCGCGGTGGTGGGACTTCAGAGTTGCCAGCCCGAAGGGACCGAAATTCAATCGCACGAGATTGTCAGCGTCGCGGTCGAAGAAGAAGCCGTCGGGATGGTTGTGATAGTGCGCCGGGAGCATCGCGAAAGCATCGTCGATACCGGTTAGCAGATGCGGGGTCGGCAGCCTGTCCTGCAGATGCTTCGCAATACTGGATTTCCCGGCGGACGTGCAGCCGTTCAGAAAGATCACGCTCATGGGCTCTGTCCCGATATCATCCGTTCTGCTGGCCGTCGCGAGCTTAGTCCTCCTCTGCGCGATTGTCGTCCGGGCAGGGGCGGATACGCAGTTGCACCGGCGCGCCGATTGGATACAAGCGGGAGCATGACGCGCGGGAAACTGCGCCAGTCGACTTGGTGAGAAAAGGCGCTCCATGGCGAACAAGATTTATGACACGGCAGAAGCGGCACTGAGCGGCCTGACATTTGACGGCATGACCGTAATGTCCGGCGGTTTTGGCCTGTGCGGTATTCCAGAACTCAGCATTGCGGCGCTGGTGAAAAGCGGCGCGAAAGACCTGACGGTGATCTCAAACAATGCAGGCGTGGACGGGTTCGGCCTCGGCCTGCTGCTGGAAACGCGGCAGATCCGGAAGATGATCTCGTCCTATGTCGGGGAGAACAAGGAGTTCGAGCGCCAGTATCTCTCCGGTGAGCTGGAGCTGGAATTCAATCCGCAGGGCACGCTGGCCGAGCGGTGCCGGGCGGGCGGTGCCGGGATCCCGGGCTTTTACACCAAGACAGGCGTTGGCACCGTCATTGCCGATGGCAAGGAGCACAAGGATTTTGACGGGGAAACCTACATCATGGAAACCGGCCTCCGGGCGGACCTCTCCATCGTGAAGGCCTGGAAGGGTGATGCCCAAGGCAATCTGATCTATCGGCACACCGCGATGAACTTCAATCCGGAAATGGCCACAGCCGGGAAGGTCACAGTGGCGGAGGTCGAAGAGATTGTGCCGGTTGGAACGCTTGACCCGGATCACATACACACGCCGGGTGTCTTCGTGCAGCGCATCATTCAAGGCGAGCATGAGAAGCGGATCGAACAAGTGACAACCCGCAAGCGCGAGGAGGCCTGATCATGCCCTGGACACGCAATGACATGGCCGAACGCGCCGCGCAGGAACTGGAAGACGGTTTCTACGTCAATCTTGGCATTGGCATTCCGACGCTTGTCTCCAATTACATTCCCGACGGCGTGGATGTGACGCTGCAATCGGAGAACGGGATGCTCGGTATGGGCCCGTTCCCGTTCGAGGGCGAGGAAGACCCGGACCTGATCAATGCCGGCAAGCAGACGATCACCACGCTGAACCGGTCGTCTTTCTTTTCTTCCTCAACCAGTTTCTCGATGATCCGGGGCGGGCACATCAATCTGGCGATCCTCGGCGCGATGGAAGTTGCCGAGAATGGCGATCTCGCCAACTGGATGATCCCCGGCAAGCTCGTCAAAGGCATGGGCGGGGCAATGGACCTTGTCGCTGGCGTGCAGCGGATCGTTGTCATCACCGATCATAATTCCAAGGCTGGCGCGCCCAAGCTCCTCAAGGAGTGCACATTGCCGCTAACAGGGCGGGCCGTGGTGGATCGTATCATTACCGATCTCGGTGTGTTCGATGTCGTGGACGGCGGACTGAAAGTCATCGAGTGTTCGCCCGAGGTCGGCATGGATGAGATCCGCGCCAAGACCGAAGCGACGCTGGTCGACTAGGGTGCGGCGATGGCGTTGACCCCGGAAGAGCTGGACCGACACGCCCGCCACATCATGCTGAAAGAGATTGGCGGGCCGGGGGTGCTCGCGCTCAAAGACGCGTCGGTTTCGATTGTCGGGGCAGGGGCGCTGGGTGGGCCTTGCGCCATGTATCTTGCGGCTGCGGGCATTGGGGCGGTCGAGCTCTGGGACGACGACACGGTCGAGCTGTCCAATCTGCAGCGGCAGGTTCAGTTTACTGAAGCTGATCTGGGCCGGGCCAAGGTCGATGTGCTGGCCGCACGCCTTGAGGCGATGAACGGCCGGGTGCAGGTTGAACCCCGCGCCGAACGGTTCGGGGTGCATACACCCCTCTCAGGCGATGTCCTGATTGATGCCAGCGATAACTACCCGACACGGTTCATGCTGAACGCGATCGCCCACAGGACGGGGCGTCGGCTCGTCTCTGGCGCAGCCACGCGATGGTCAGGGCAGGTGTCTGTATTCGACTCCGGCCTTTCGGCGGGCGCGCCCTGCTACCAGTGCTTTGTTCCCGAAGAGCCGCCCGAAGCGGAAGCTTGCGAGGATGTGGGGGTCGTTGGGCCGGTCACCGGGCTTGTGGCGACCCGCATGGCGCTCGAAGCCGTCAAGGTCATCACGGGGGCAGGACCGGTGCTGTCCGGGGCGATATGGATCTTTGACGGTCTCACCGGAGAGGGCCGGGTCGTGCGGCTTCGCCGTGCAGCAGACTGCCCAATCTGCGGACAATGAAACTTTCCTTTGACAGGCTACCTCTTTGAAGCTTTTACGACAGTGAGTTTAGTTCACGCTCGAGGTGCAGAGTCAGGTGTTCAGACGCTTTCTAGCCGTTCTGCTGACGGTGGTCGCGATCCTTGCGGCCGGATGGTTGTCCCTTCGCCGGGCAGACATTTCATTCGAAACACTTGAAGCGGCCTACGCGCTTCAAGACTCCAAATTCCTGACCCTCGAAACCGGCTACAAAGCGCACTACCGCGATGTCGGTCCACGCGATGCGCCCGTCGTCGTTCTCACACACGGATTTGCTTCTTCGCTGCATACATGGCTGCCGCTGAGCGAGCGCCTGTCAGGCGATTATCGCGTGATAAGTCTCGATCTTCCCGGCCACGGGCTGACGCGCGGTTTTGACGAGGCAACCGTCTCCATCAATGGTTTTGTCGACTATATTCAGGACGTGACCGGCGCGCTTGGCGTGGATGAGTTCACGCTGGTTGGGAGCTCCATGGGGGGATCGGCCAGCTGGAATTACGCGCTTGAGCATGGTGACCAACTCGAAGGGCTTGTCCTCATTGGCGCGTCGGGCTGGCCACCACTGGATGGCGATGAGAACAATCGCCCGCTCATCTTCCGATTGATTGCGAATCCGCTCGCACGCGCCGTGATCAAGGATCTCGACATGTCGAGCCTCGTCCAGTCTGGCCTTGAACGGTCCTTTGGTGATCCGTCTCTGGCAACCGAAGAAATGGCGGCGCGCTACGCCGCGCTGTCGCGCGCGCCCGGCCATCGCGAAGCCCTGCTTGCCCTGACCGCGCCAGAGTCAGCCCGTCGCCCGGCGACCGCTGAACTGATGGCGACCATCGAGACGCCGACACTCGTCATTCATGGCGATATCGATGCCGTTGTTCCTGTCAGCGGTGGGGAGCGCTTTGCCGAGTCGATCCCGGATGCCCGGCTGGAGATCTATGAAGGCGTGGGCCATCTCCCGCATGAGGAAGCCCCCGACCGTGTCGCCGAACATATCCGCGTGTTTCTCGGCGACGTCTATGCCGGTGAGCCAACGCAGATTCTGGCGCTGGACGCGTCCACGCCAAGCGATGGATCACCGCCCTGAGGGCTTAGTCCGTGTCGCCGGACGACAGATCGTCATAGAGAATCGTCGTGAAAATCGGCTCTGTCATGAAGGCGGTCGCCCAGTCCTCCACCCATGGGGTCAGTGGCGCAGCGGTTAGCGTTTCATCGAGTGACTTGCCGGCATCGATCTCAGTCTGAACAGCCGCGCGGGCTCCACGCAGCATGTCTGCTATCGCTTTGATGTCTGCGCGGGTGGAGAGCGGTCCGTGGCCGGGGATGACGCGGGTGTCGTCATCGATCATCGCATGGGCCATGTCGAGCGCGGCGATATAGCCATCCACCGACCCACCAGAGCCCGTGTCGATGAAGGGGAACATGCCGGAAAACATCACATCGCCCATATGCAGCACGTTGGCTTCCTCGAAGTGGACGAGCGTGTCGCCATCGGTATGCGCGTCCGGCACATGAATCAGCCGAACGGTTTGCCCGTTCAGGTGTAGGGTGAGGTCATCGTCAAACGTGACAACAGGCCAGGCTGCAGGATCGCTGGCGGATGTTTCGCGCAGCCGGCCGGCAATGCTGAGAGACTGATCGGTTGAGACCCGCGCGCGGACATTGTCGTGCGCAATGATCAACGCTCCGCTCGCGTCGAAGGCGGAGTTCCCACCCGTATGGTCGCCATGCCAGTGCGTGTTGATGAGAAAGCGGGGGGCCTCGCCTGAAATTTCGTCGATCTTGGAGAGATTGGCAGGTGCGATGTCGGCATACTGGCTATCGATGACAAAGGCCCCGTCAGGGCCGGTCAGCAGGCCGATATTTCCGCCTCGTCCCTGCAGCATATGAAGGCCATCGCCGAGGTCTTCACTGGTAACAACGGTGGTAGGCGCAGCCTGCTGAGCGACAGGCAGCGTCGGCGCGCCGTGGGCTGAAGCCACAGGTGCAAAGGCTAGGGCCAGGACGGCCAGACTGGATGTGACACGGATCATTCGGTTACCCCTTCAACGATTCCTGAGACTTACGCCAATTGCGGGAGGAGGCCAGTTACGGTTCGTTGAAGGGGATCCGAGGGACAATCGCCTGTCGGACGAATGGATCAGGCGACGCGCCGGGGAAACGAGGCTCCGCCTTCTTCTTCCCAGCGAGCCAGAGCGTCCCAATATTTCGGATTGGTGTCTGCTTCCTCGGGGTCCTTGTCGACGGTTTGCACACGCATATCTGCATCGCGCCGCTGGTCCCGCTGCATTGGGGCCAGGTCGAAATAGGTGTCTGAGAGCCAGAACATCTTGGGGTCTTTCATGTCAGAAGGAGAGAAAATCCGAAGCCCCGCTTTGAAGCGCTGTCCGCGTCGCCCTGGAGAGGGACGGGCTTGCGGGAGAGGGGCATTTCCGCTCGTTGCGGGGCTCCGGAATCCGGCTGATTGTTCAGATCAGACGGACGAGTAACGGCGCACTCGGCGTCGTCGCCAGGAGCGACGGGGATTTTTCAGCACAAGGCTGGCCGGTACGTTCAGGGGGCGGGCCATGCCGCGCTCGGATGGTTTATCCGATCCCTTGCGAAACAGCGCCTCCAGGCCGTTCTGCGATTGCGAAGACTGTGTGAGGCGCAACATTTCGATCTCCTTTTTTGCTTGCCTTGCATTGGAAATCGTGTGGGTTCCGGCATAATTCCAATCGAAAGAAAATTCGATTGTCATAGGACAAAGCTATCAAATGAGACCGACCCTTCGACAGTTGCAATATGTGGTTGCCGTGGCTGAGACAGGCCGTTTTGGCGATGCCGCCGCGCGTATGAATGTCAGCCAGCCGAGCCTGTCAGCGCAGATTGCCGATGCCGAGGCGCAGCTTGGCGTTCAGCTGTTCGAACGGGGGCGAAATGGCGCGATCACAACCCCGCTTGGCAAGGACTTCGTGCGTCGGGCTCGCGCCATTCTCAGCTATATGGAAGACCTGAAGAGCGCGATGATCCATGGCGACAAGACCATGGCCGGCCGCATCCGGCTGGGTGTCCTGCCTTCAATTGGGCCCTACCTTCTGCCGACCGCGGTAAAGCGGCTTCATACCCAGTATCCGGATTTGCGCATGAGCGTGCGCGAGAACCGCACCATCGATCTGGAATCCGCCCTCAATGAAGGAGCCATCGATATGGTGATTTCAACGGCGGACGATCATCCCGATGCCAGCCATGCGCCGCTCTTTCGCGAGCAGTTCTGGATTTGCGCGGCGCAGGACGATGCGCTTGCGGGGGAGGGGCCGGTGCGGCCACATGATCTTGAGGGACGCGAGCTGCTCACGGTAGGCTATGGTCATCGGCTGAGCCTGATCGTGCAGCAGATTGCGGATACGTCGCGCGCGCATGTCAGCTCGGAATTTCAGGGCACGAGCCTTGACGCGATCCGGCAAATGGCGGCGATGGGCGCGGGTGTGGCGATCCTGCCATCGCTTTATGCGTCGACCGAGGCACGGCGCGATCCGGACCTCACCTTGCGGCCGATCGATCATCCGCTGGCGGCGCGGATGATTTCGCTGATCTGGCGGCGGACGTCTCCGCTCGAGCAACAGTTTGAAACGATTGCCTCAATTCTGAAGGACGTCTCGACCGAATTGCTGAGTGAAAGCGGCTAGAGGATCGCCGGGATCACACGGTCTGGCGGCTTATGCCCATCAGCAAAGGTCTTGATGTTGATGATGACTTTCTCACCCATCTCCACCCGGCCTTCCAGCGTCGCTGATCCCATATGCGGGAGGAGGAGGACGTTGGGCAGATTGACCAGGTTCTTGTTTACCGCCGGTTCGCGCTCGAAGACATCAAGGCCGGCCCCTGCGATCTTGCCGTCGCGAATGGCGCGGGCGAGCGCGTTCTCGTCGATCACCTCACCGCGGGCAGTATTCACGATGAAAGCTTCCGGTTTGAGGAGTTCCAGACGGCGAGCATTCAGGAGGTGGAAGGTTGCCGGCGTGTGGGGGCAGTTCACGGAGATGATGTCCATGCGCGCCAGCATCTGATCGAGACTGTCCCAGTACGTTGCCTCCAGCAGCTCCTCGGTGCGGGGGCTGACGGGCTTGCGGTTGTGATAGTGGATTTGCAGGCCAAACGCTTTTGCGCGGCGGGCGACCGCCTGTCCGATGCGGCCCATACCGATAATGCCGAGGCGTTTGCCGGCAATACGCCGTCCCATCATCCATGTCGGGCTCCAGCCCTCAAAACCGCCGGATTCCATAACCTGGACGCCTTCGTGGAGGCGGCGGGGGACGGCTAGAATCAGGGCCATCGCGACGTCTGCTGTGTCGTCGGTGAGGACGCCGGGGGTGTTGGTGACCGTAATGCCGCGCTGAACGGCGCTGGCGACATCGATATTGTCGACGCCGGCCCCGAACTGAGCAATCAGCCGCAATGACGGGCCTGCGCGGGCAATGACGCGGCCATCCAGTTGATCGGTGACCGTTGGGACAAGTACGTCCGCGCGGCTGATGGCATCCGCCAGCTCGTCCTGCGAGAAGGCGTGGTCATCGTCATTGAGCTCGGCGTCGAAAAGCTCTTTCAGGCGCAATTCAACCGGATCTGGCAGTTTGCGCGTGACGACAACTTTCAGCTTCTGGTTCGACGTCATGGGACCTCTCAGTGATAGGGCTACACTTGCGCTTAGCAAAGCGAACGGCGAACGCCAATGATGAGATTTTACAGCCGATTCATCATGTTGAGCGATCCTTGGGCTTCTGGGGGCGGCAATGATGACGAGGTTACGCATGTTAGCGGCGTTGAAGGCGTGTCTTTTCGGAGCTGTGATCGGCGTGTCCGGCATTGCTGCCGCAGATGGCCCGACAATGATCAGCCAGTTCTCCGGGAAGCCTGTGCCGCGCTTCGAGACGCTGCGCTATTCTGCCGTCAATGGGCGCGCCGGGCCGAGCCGGGATCACCCCATTCTCTGGCGATATGAGCGCGAGGGCCTGCCGGTCCTGATCATCAAGGAAAGCCGGGACTGGCGCAGGGTGCGCGACCCCGACGGCGATGAGGTGTGGATGCATGCGCGCATGTTGCACCCGGCCCCGAAGGCGGTTGTGCGCCATGAATCTTCCCTTCTGTCCAAGCCCGAAGAGGGCGCGCGCGAAACCGCGACCGTGAAGCCGGACGTGCTCGTCGAGCTGGAACGGTGCGATGCACTGTGGTGCGAAGTGGATGCGGGCCAGCGGTCGGGTTGGATCCTGCGCGCTCATCTCTGGGGCGCGGATGCCAGCGAGGCCCCGCTTTAGAGCGCTGTTGTGAAATACGACCCGCTGCGCGTAAGCTCTCTCTCATAAAGCGTGGGAGGCGCGCATGGCCGACAGAGCCACAATCAATTCGATCCTGGAAACATCCGCACTTGATCCAGAGGCGCGGGTGGACCCTCACCCCAAACTGAAAACCCTGCGGGAAGACTGCCCGGTTTTTCGCGACGAGGTGATGAAAAGCTGGGTCCTGTCCAATCACGCCGATGTACGTGCCACGGTGAATGATCCGACGATTCCGCGCAGCCCGGACAAGGCGGAGGAAGGGTCTTTCCTTCAGATGCTGTCCTCATCCGGAGAGTCGGAAGATGACGGGCCATCTATCCTGTTTCTCGACAATCCCGACCATGCGCGCATTCGCCAGCCGCTGACCAAGGCGTTCTATGCCCGCATCAATTCCATGAAAGCGGAGATCGAGACATTGGTGGATGGGGTCATCGAGCAGGCCCCGGTCTCAGGCACGTTTGATCTGGTGGAAGCCATTGCAGTGCCCATCCCGATTCTCGCCATCGCTCGGATCCTCGGCGTGGACGAAGCACGCACACCCGAATTCCGCGAATGGTCAGAAGGGGCTATCCTGTCCCTCAGCCCCGTTCGGTCGGAGGCCGACGAAGCGCGCATGATCGACGGATCGCAGAAATTGCGCGCCTATTTCGATGAGTTGATGACCGAACGGCGCAAGACGCCGGGCAATGACCTCGTCACGGATATGGTGCAGTTACAGGATGCCGGTGCGCCCCTGACGAATGCCGAAATTCGCGCAAACCTCCTGTCCCTGCTGATCGGCGGAAACCTCACAACGACGGATTTGATCGCAAGCGGCGTCTGGCTGTTCCTCAATCACCCGGAAGAACTGGCCAAGCTGAAAGCTGACCCGAGCCTTGCCTCGGCAGCGGTCGAAGAGACGCTGCGCTTTGAAGGGCCGGTGTCGATCACCTCGCGCGTTGTGCCGGACGAACGCGAGGTTGCCGGATGTCCGATGCACAAATCTCAGGTGGTGACCTTGTCGCTCCATGGGGCGAACCGGGATCCGGCTGTGTTTGAAGATCCTGAAACCTTCAACATCACGCGCGAGAAGAAACCGCATGTCGCCTTTGGTGGCG
>JBCBTR010000029.1:0-15251 GCA_039818545.1 Pseudomonadota bacterium | reverse complement strand
GCGCATGCCGAAGGTTTCGCTGGCCACGAGCACGAAATTGATCTCGTCGGCGGCGGCGTCGATCGCCCGGCGCACGCCTTTCTCGTTGAGCGCGAGCGCGATATGACGCGTCTCGGTCGATCGGTCGAGACCGCGAAAGACCTCGCCGGAGTCCGCCATTTTCGGCACGGCCTTGGGCGAAACGAAGCTGCCGGACTCCATCCGTTTCACGCCGCAGGCTTCCAGTCGCGCGATGAATTCCAGCTTCTGATCGGTGTTCAGCGCGCCGGGGTCATTCTGCAGGCCGTCTCTCGGACCAACCTCAACGATATCAATGCGTCTTGTCATGGCGCTCACATAAGCCCATTCAGGCGGCCATGACAGCCCCACCCCCCCTTCAGGGCCTGCGCGTGATCGAGCTGGGCCAGCTCATTGCCGGCCCGTTCTGCGCCCAGTTGCTCGCTGATTTCGGAGCCGAAGTGATCAAGGTCGAAGCGCCGGATCGCCCGGACCCGGCGCGGGACTGGGGCGCGGTGAAGAAAGACGGACATGGCCTGTTCTGGCCCATCATCGCGCGCGGCAAGAAATCCCTCACGCTCAATCTGAGGGTCGAAGCGGGGCAGGCGATCCTGAAGCGTCTGGCTGAAACGGCTGATGTTCTCGTGGAGAATTTCCGCCCCGGTACGCTGGAGAAATGGAACATTGGCCCGGATGCCCTTCATGCCATCAATCCGCGTCTCGTGATCGTTCGCGTCTCCGGTTACGGCCAGACGGGGCCGGAAAGCAGCAAGGCTGGCTATGCCAGCGTCGGCGAGGCCAAGGGGGGCCTGCGCTACCTGATCGGGGAGCCTGACCGGGTGCCCGCGCGCGCCGGCGTCTCTCTCGGCGACACGATGACCGGGACCTTCGCCGCGCTGGGTGCCATGATGGCGCTTCATGCTCGCGAGCGGACGGGGCAGGGACAGGTCGTCGATGCGGCGATCTACGAAACGGTGATGGCCTTCATGGAAAGCCTGATTCCGGAGTTTGCCCTCGCCGGACACACACGAGAGCGGACCGGACCGATCCTGTCGAAGGTTGCCCCGTCCAGCGTCTATCCCTGCACCGATGGCATGGTGATCATCGGAGCCAATCAGGACACGCTCTTTGGGCGCCTGTCGCAGATGTGCGGCGCGGATTGGGCGGGCGATCCGAAATTCGCCACCCATGATGCGCGCGGTGAAAACCAGACCGAACTCGATAAGCTGATCGGCGACTGGACGGCGCAGCGCACGATGGCGGAAGTTATCAGCGCGGCTGAAGCGCATGGCATTCCGTGCGGGCCGGTGAACACGGCTGAAACCATGCTGCAGGACGCCCATATCGCAGCCCGCGAGGCGATCATCCGGGTGGCTCATCCCGAGCTTGGCGAAGTGCCCATGCAGGGCGTCTTTCCGAAGCTGAGTGACACGCCGGGACGCGTCAGCGGAACCGGCCCCGCGCTTGGTGCAGACAATGGTGAGCTTCTTGGGGTCTTGGGGGTAACTGAGGCCGAGCAGGCTACGCTGAAAGAGCAAGGAGTGATCTGATGACCACGTTTGATCCACCGCTGAATACAGCCTCTGAACAGGACGAGACAAACGAGCTTCGTCCGAAATTCAATGCCGACGGCCTTGTCGCCGCGATCGCTCAGGATGCCGATACCGGCGAAGTTCTCATGCTGGCCTGGATGAATGCCGACGCTCTGGAGGCGACCATCCGGACAAAACGCGGCACCTACTGGTCGCGCTCGCGCGGCGCGCTTTGGATCAAGGGTGAGACCTCAGGGCACACGCAGGACGTCGTCGAAGTACGGGTCGATTGCGATCAGGATGCGGTGCTGCTGAAAGTGCGCCAGACGGGCGGGGCCTGCCATACCGGACGCCCGTCCTGCTTCTATCGCAGCGTCGGCGAAGACGGCCGGGTTTTGAATCAGCCGGAATCTGGTTACATGAAGCCGAATTAAGAAGGGGCAGACCATGCGAGCAGTCATCTTGGCCTTGAGCGCGACACTTGCGGCGTGTGGTGGCGGGGAAGACCCGGTCCAACCCACCATTGAGGCTCCGGAAGCGGTTGTTGAAGCTCCGGTCGCCGACGCGCTTCATATGTACGTCTTCGATTGCGGCACGCTTGAAGTTTCAGACCTCGATATCTTCTCCACCGCCGGGGATTATGCCGGCGTGACGGATACGCTCACCGACACCTGCTATCTCATTCGTCATCCAGATGGGGACATGATGTGGGATCTCGGCCTGCCGGGCATTCTCGCGGGCGCTGAGCCCCAGACCGATGGCGTGTTCACGGTGTCGCTCGACCAGACCCTGACAGATCAGCTCAATGCCGTCGGGCTGTTTCCGTCCGATGTGGAATATGTCTCGATCTCTCACAGTCATTTCGACCATATCGGCCAGATCGACCAACTCCCGAGCGCCACCTGGCTTGTCCATGAAGACGAGTACGCCGCGATGTTCCCGCCCAATGCAGGTTCGGACGAAGACGTTGATCTGAACGCGGCCCAGTTCCTCGCCTTCGATGGTCTCGAAACCATTCCCTTCAGCGGTGACTATGATGTCTTCGGCGATGGGTCGGTCGTTATCTTCGAAACACCGGGACACACGCCCGGCCACACCTCGCTTCAGGTTGACCTGCCCGAAACCGGCGTCGTCTTCCTGACGGGGGATCTCTATCACCGCGCTGAAAGCCGGGAACTCCAGCGCATTCCGAGGTTCAATGCCGACGAAGCGATGACAAAGGCTTCAATGGAGGCGTTCGAGGCCCGGGCTGCGGAGCTCGGCGCAAAAGTCATCATCCAGCACGAGCCCGCCTCCATCGATCCGCTTCCCAAGCCCCCGGAAGCCTTGCGCTAGACCCGCTGCAGCGCGCTGACGCCTTCATCGGTCCGGCTCGTTTCGAAACTGTCTTCCAGCGTCCAGTCATACGCGCCGTCCACAATCGAGCTGACCTTGAAATAGTCCGCGCGGACGGTGTCCATGGTCAGCGTGACGATGGTTGCCCCATTGCCATGCGGATCGTGGAACTCGACTTCCGGATTGGCGTCGGCGAACTGCTGCCCGAGATCTTCGACGCCCGGCATGTAGATCCCGAAGCCGGGGGAGGTGACCGATGTGCATCCAAACTCCACGCCGCGGATCGCTTCGTTCTTGTCCATCAGCGTATTGGCCCAGGCGGTATGGGTGTCGCCCGTTAGCGTGACCAGATTGGCACCTGCCGAAGCCGCGCTGGCGTAAAGCCGGTCGCGGGCCGCCGGGAAGCCGTCCCATGCGTCGAGGTTGAGCGGTACGCCAAGCTGCGAGAACCCGACAAGCTGGCGGATATAGGTATTATCGAACTCGTTCACCGCTTCGGGGCTGAGGGTCTCGCTGAAGTTCGGAGGGCGCACCCGCGCCATGACGATCTGGTTGGCCAGCACCTGCCATGATTTGCCGGCATCCACCGAAGCGTTCAGTTTCTCATCCAGCCACTCTTCCTGAACCGGGCCGAGCATGGTGCGGCTCTCATCCTGAACCCGCATCATGGTCTGGGCCGCAGCGTCCGGGATCTTCTCAGGCTCCAGACCTCCGATCTCGGTAAACCAACTGATCTCGTCCGACCGGCCCGTCAGGCGGCTCTCAAGGCAGAAGACGCTGGCAACGTCTCCGAAGTCGAATTTGCGGTAGATGGATTCCCTCGCCCGGCCGGGCTCCGGGTCGCGCACCGGCATCCATTCGAGATAGGCCTGCACGGCAACCTGCTTGCGGTCGGTCCAGTCGCCTTCATTCTCTTCCGGATTGTGGTTCTCGGCTCCCGTTCGGTAGGAATTGTTGGTGCTCTCATGATCGTCCCATGTGCACAGCCATGGCGCGGCGGCATGAGCGGCTTGCGCAGACGGATCGGTTTTGTACTGCGCATGGCGCATCCGGTAATCATCAAGCGTCACGGTTTCAGTGACAGGGTCATGCAGGCGTCCGAGCGCCTGCGCAGATTCGGCACCATACCCGTCAATGCCATACTCATAGAAGTAGTCGCCAAGATGGATGACGGCATCCAGATCATCGATCTTGGACAGGGCGTCGTACACGTTGAAGTATCCGAACTGCCAGTTCGAGCAGGACACTACGGCGAATTTGACGGCATCGCCGCCAGACGCGGTGGTGGTCTTCGTTCGGCCAGTTGGCGATTCAGCTTCGCCCGCCATCGTCTCCGCCACGAATCGGTAGGTGTATTCAGTGCCGGGCTCGAGGCCGCCGGCATCGACCTTCACGCAGTAATCGCGAGACGCCTCGGCACTGGTTCCACCTCGCGAAACCACCTCGCCATCCTTCAGGACTTCCCAGCGCATGGGGATCGAGCCTTCGCCGCTGGTCGGTGTCACACGCGTCCACAAGATGACCTGCGTCGGAAGAGGATCGCCGGAGGCCACGCCGTGAAGATAATCGACCGTGCCATCATAGGCCGGGCGGGCCTGACTGAGTGTGATGTCGGCCGGGTCCTGCGTGGCGCAGGCTGCCAGTGCGCCAGCCGCTCCTGTGAACCCAAGCGCTTGTCTGCGTGTGAAATTCGCCATCATATCCTCCCTGATTCTGCATGCTTTTGGCATGTCGATGTGTCGCCAGCATGACGCCGTCCGCATGTTTCGTCTATAAGCCCGCCGGATGGATGTATTGACTGCCACCGCGACAGAAGACGAGGCCGGAATCCGGCTCGACCGCTTCCTGTCTGAGCGATTCGACACCTTATCCCGATCCCGCGCCAAGACGCTGGTGAAAGAAGGGGCCGCCGCCATGGATGGTGAAGCCCTGATCGATCCACGCGCCGGGGTCGTTGCCGGTGCCGTCTATACACTCAATGTGCCGGACCCTGTTCCGGCAACCCCGCAACCGGAAGACATTCCTCTCGACATCCTGTTTGAGGACGCAGACCTGATCATCGTCAACAAACCGGCCGACATGGCGGTGCATCCTGCGCCCGGAAGCTGGCAGGGGACGCTGGTCAATGCGCTGCTCCATCACTGCGATGGCGAACTGCCAGGTATTGGCGGCGTTGAGCGTCCCGGCATTGTCCACCGGCTCGACAAGAATACGACCGGCGTCATGGTCGTCGCGAAAACGGAAGCGGCCCATGCCGGGCTGTCGGCGCTGTTCGCCGCGCACGATATCGAACGCGCTTACTTCGCGGTTACGCGAGGGGCTCCGCGCCCGCTGGTCGGCACCGTGAACGCCGCGATTGCGCGCTCGACGGCGGACCGCAAGAAGATGGCCGTGGTGCGCAATCCGGACAGCGGGGCGGGGCGTCACGCCATCACTCATTACAAGGCGATCGAAACCTTCGGCCTGCGCGACAAGGGGGCAGGCGTCCCGGCGGCGGCGCTCATTGAGTGCCGTCTTGAAACCGGACGCACCCACCAGATCCGGGTCCATATGGGCCATATCGGCGCGCCGCTGATCGGTGATCAGGTCTACGGGAAGAATCGCGGGATTTCAGCTCACGGGTCCGGACAGGCTTTCATGGATGCCACAACGGCCGCCCGGAAGTTCCCCCGACAGGCGCTGCACGCGGCTGTGCTTGGCTTTGTCCATCCGGTCACAGGGGCAGATTTACGGTTTGAAGCCCCTCTGCCGCCAGACATGAAGGGCCTGCTGGGCAATTTGCGCGCGATGCCCCGAAAGGACTGATCCCGCCTTCAAACCGCCATGCGCGGCCCCTATCTATCTGATTGCGTGATAAATCATATACGCACTTGTGAAGGGACGCCGCCGCTTAGCGGGGCTAAACCCCAATCAAGCCAACGGATGCTTTTCGCCGCTCCGCGGGATTAGTGACCAGACGTTTGGAGGACTTATTATGGCTGGAACAAGTATTACCCTCAGCCCGGAGCAGGGCCTGTCGCGGTATCTCACCGAGATCCGAAAATTCCCAATGCTCCCGAAAGAAGAAGAATTCATGCTGGCCAAAAGATGGGTCGAGCATGAGGATTCTGAAGCTGCCGAAAAGATGGTGACATCCCACCTTCGCCTCGTGGCGAAGATTGCGATGGGTTATCGCGGCTATGGCCTGCCCATGGCGGAAGTGATCTCCGAGGGCAATGTCGGCCTGATGCAATCGGTGAAGAAGTTCGACCCCGATAAGGGCTTCCGCCTCGCGACCTATGCGATGTGGTGGATCAGGGCGTCCATTCAGGAATACATCCTGCGCTCATGGAGCCTTGTGAAACTTGGCACCACGGCTGCACAGAAGAAGCTGTTCTTCAATCTTCGCCGCATCAAGGGCGAGATCGCCGCGCTTGAAGAGGGCGATCTGCGCCCCGAACAGGTGAAAGAGATCGCCGATCAGCTCAACGTCTCCGAAGCAGATGTGCGCTCGATGAATGGCCGTATGTCCGGCTCCGATGCGTCGCTGAATGTTCCGATGGGGCAGGATGGCGACATGGAATGGCAGGACTGGCTGGCTGACGAAGAGCCCAATCAGGCGTCTGAATTTGCTGAGAAGCAGGAATTCGAAGCGCGGATGGATCTGCTGACCGCAGCGATGGAAGACCTCAACGACCGTGAGAAGCACATTCTCACCGAGCGTCGCCTGACCGATGATCCGAAGACGCTGGAAGAGCTGTCGGAAGTCTACAGCGTCTCCCGCGAGCGTATTCGCCAGATCGAGGTTCGCGCCTTCGAGAAACTGCAAAAGGCCATGAAACGTATGGCCAAAGAGCAGGGGCTGCCGCAGCCCGTTGGGGCCTGATTGCTTACTCGGTGGGTGACTGCTGGTCGCCCGCCGAATCGCCACCGAAATCGATGTCCTGCGGGCGTGCGCCCATCAGGACGGAGAAGATCAGCGCGCCGACGGCGACGGCGAACACCACGACTGCGACCACGCTGCCGCCAACGCCCAGCGTCTGTGTGAAATAGCCGATGATATCGTCATAACGGAACACCCCGATTGCGGCGGCGACGAAGCCGCCAATCTTGGCCGCGTACTCGATCTGGCTCGGATAGGAGCGCAGGTGGAAGAAGAGCAGCAGCATCGTCCAGATGGCAAAGCCGAGCGCCACAATCGGCCCGGTCACCATGTAGGCACTTGAGGCCCCGGCCCCGGTCAGCAGGGAATTGGTCTGAAGATAGGCGGCGTTCATCAGTGGCCATGTCAGCATCACTGCGCCACCTGCCGCGAGACCGAATGAGACGCTCTCAAAGGAAGCGCCGTAGAGCCTTTGCAGGCCGGGCCGGTACCGCACGAGGAACACGCCAAGTCCGAGCAGCATCAGCAGGAAGAAGATTTTGACCTGTATGGCGAGTTTGTGAATGCCGGACAGGCGCGAGGGGGCCTCGGCATGCATGGCGTTGAGGTCCGCCCGGAATGTCGCCTTGGCGCGGCAGCAGTCGGCCACTGTTGAGACGACGCCGTTTGCAAAGCACAGCTTCTCTTCATTCGCGGTGGCTGAGAATTGCAGCCACTCCGCGTCGCAGCGCGCGCTGTAGCTTCCAAGTCCTTCTTCGCCGCCCGCCAGGATCTTCAGCTTGATCAGAGCCTCGGTGACCGGCGCGCGATTCTCCCGGCCTTCATCGGCCAGCAGCGTTTCCGGCGCGATCTCGAACATTGACCGTGCATCGGAAGCCGCAAACGCCCGCGCGGCCACGACGGACGCGACGCAGGTCAGGATCACGGCGGCGGCCAGAACAAAGATGCCGAACCGGAACTTGTTGCCGCCCAGCGCGTCGGTCAGCATCACGGTTGGCCGCCAGAAAGCGATGAGCACCAGCAGGCCGCCAATCGGGAAGAAGATGAAGTTGTGCGCATCCAGCGTGGCGAGGCGCATGGCAAGGCCGCTGTCGCCATACTCAGAGAACAGGGCAAAGGTTTCCCAGACGAACACCGCGTAAAGACCTGCGAAGAGCGCTGTGACGGCGACTTTCGACCAAAGACTGGTTTGAGACATGGCTCGCCCTCGCTATGCGCTTCCTGACGGCGTAACTCCTAACCGCGCCGCGCCTTATCGCAAGGAAAACAGAGCCCTTGACCGTCATTCCTGTGCAACGCCCGGACGATCCGCGCATCGCGCCATACATATCCATCCGCGAACGCGACCTCACGGGGCGCGATGGGCGCTTCATTGTCGAAGGCAAAGTGACGCTTCGCATCCTGCTGACGCAATCGCGCTTCCGGCCGGAAAGCCTGTTTCTCAGCAAGACCCGGCTGGAGCCTTTGCAGGATCTGATTTCAGCCATCCCCGAAGGCATTCCGATCTACACCGCGCCCCAGACCGTGATGGACGAGATTGCCGGCTTTCCCGTTCATCGCGGCGTGCTCGCCTGCGCGCTCAAGGGTGAGTCGCTGGACTTGGATGAAACCCTGAACGGTGCACGCACGCTGCTCGTCCTCGCCGGGCTTTCAAACCATGACAATGTCGGCGCGGCGTTTCGCAATGCGGCGGCGTTCGGGGCCGATGCCGTGCTGCTCGATCAGACGAGCTGCGACCCCCTCTATCGCAAGGCGATCCGGGTCTCCGCCGGCGCGGCGCTCTGGCTGCCCTTTATCCATGGAGGTGACGCCATGCCAATCGTCGACGCGATTAAGGCACGCGGGTTCGACGTCTGGGCCATGACGCCTCGTGCAGATGCGGTCGATCTGTACAGTCTCAAACGCCCGGACAAGCTCGCCATCCTACTCGGCCCGGAAGGGCCGGGGCTTTCAGATGCGCTCATTGATGCGGGGCAACCTGTTCGAATCCCCATGGCGACGGGCTTCGACAGCGTAAATGTCGCGACCGCGGGCGCAATCGCGCTCAGTCACGCCTTCAGGGCTTAGCCGACACGGCGCTCATGGCCGTCCCAGTAGGGCTCCCGCAATTCGCGGCGCAGAATCTTGCCGGACGGGTTGCGGGGCAGGGCCTCGATGAAGTCCACCGATTTCGGGCACTTGTAGCCGGCAATGCGCTCCTTGGCCCACGCGATGATGTCTTCCGGGCTTGGATTGGCATCGGGCTTGGGCACGACAATGGCTTTCACCGCTTCGCCCCAACGCTCGTCTGGCACGCCGATCACCGCGACATCGGCCACGCCGTCATGTCCGAAGATCGCGTTCTCGACCTCGGCCGGATACACATTCTCACCGCCGGAGACGATCATGTCCTTCACCCGGTCATGGATGTAGAGGAAGCCGTCTTCATCGAAATAACCGGCATCGCCTGTATAGAAGAAGCCCTTGCGGATGGACTCCTGCGTCGCTTCGGGCCGGTTCCAGTACCCCTTCATCACGAAGTCCGACATGATCGCGATCTCGCCGACCTGGCCTTGTGGAACCTCGTTTCCATTCTCATCCATGCAGCGCACCACCGCGCCCGGCCACGGCACACCGCAGGAGCGCAGCTTGCCCCAAGACGGATCATGCGCCTGTGGCGGCAGGTAGGTGCCGGCCCCAACCGTTTCGGTGAGCCCATAGAGCTGGTTGAAGTCGCAGCCCATAATCTCCTTGGCTGTGAGCAGGAGATCCTCTGCGATCGGGGACGCCCCGTAGGAGACAAGCTTCAGCGAGGAGAAATCCACCTCGCGAATGTTCGGCATCTGAGTCAGCATCAGGATCACCGCCGGCACCCAGAAGGCGTGATTGATCTTGTGATCTTCCACCATCTTCAGGAGCATGGTCGGCTCAATCTCGCGCAGCACGACGGTCTTCGCGCCCTGCAGCGCTGCCAGCACGCCAACATTCACGCCTGCGACATGGAAGAGCGGCATCGCGTTCATCACTGCATCGCCTGCATCATAGGCCGCCCAGTCCAGCGTTCCGGCCTGCTTGAAGAAGCCGAGATAGTTCCGGTCTGTCAGTTGGACGCCCTTGGGCAGGCCCGTCGTACCGGATGTGTAGAGCTGGATGACATCGTCATCGTCATTGATGGGCAGCATCGGATCGGTTGCATCCTGGCTGTCGCGCCACTGGTCGTAGGCCGGCCAGTCTTCGCGCCCGCCATCCACGGCAACGATCAGTTTGAGAGCGGGGCAGTCTTCCTTGATCTGATCGATCGCGTCATAGAAGTCAGCGGTCACGAAGAGGACGGTCGCCGCGCTGTCTGACAGAATGAACTGCATTTCCGGCGGGGCGAGCCGGTTATTGACGCCGGCCATCGCCATCCGCGCCTTCGCGCAGCCGAACATCATCTCGTAGTAGACGTCCATATTCTTGCCGAGATAGGCGATCCTGTCGCCGGGCTGCGCGCCTGCCGCGGCGAGCCCGTTGGCGACCTGGCTCGCGTATGTGTCGAGTGCGGCAAAGCTCGTTTCGCGTCCTTCGAACCACAAGGCGATCTCGTCGGGGCGTTGCTGGGCCTGTACACGCGTAATGTCTGCAACGTGTGGAATCGCTTCGACGTCGATCATGGGCTCTCCTCCGAGGAATTTTCAAAGAACACTAGGCAATCGCGGTGGTGCGTCTACACCTTCGCTGGAGAAACATGATCTGAGGAGACACCCATGACCAAAGGCTTCGCGACGCGCGCCGTTCACGCAGGCACCGAGCCAGACCCTGCCAGCGGCAGCCGGGCCCAGCCGATCCACCAGACCACATCCTTCGTGTTCCGGGACGCAGATCACGCAGCCAAGCTGTTCGCGCTGCAGGAGTTCGGCAACATCTACACGCGCCTCGGAAACCCTACGGTCGGTGCGCTCGAAGGCCGGATTGCAGACCTTGAGGGCGGCACGATGGCGGTCGGCGTCGGCTCAGGCCATGCCGCGCAGATGCTGGCCTTCCATGTGCTGATGGAGCCGGGCCGTAACATCGTGGCCGCTAAGCAGCTCTACGGCGGCTCGATCAACCAGCTGAACCACGCCTTCGCCAAGTTCGGCTGGGCCGTGAAGTGGGCCGACATCGACGACCTCTCCTCTTTCGAGGCCGCCGTCGACGGCGACACGCGCGCCATCTTCACCGAAAGCCTCGCCAATCCGGGTGGCCTCGTCACGGATATGGCTGCGATTGCCAAGATCGCGAAGGCAGCAGGCGTGCCCTACATCGTCGATAATACGATGGCCTCGCCCTATCTCTGCCGCCCGCTGGAACATGGCGCGGACATTATCGTGGAGTCCCTGACCAAGTTCATCGGTGGGCACGGCAATTCAATTGGTGGCATCATCGTCGATGGCGGCAAGTTCGACTGGAAAGCGAACGCGGGCAAGTTCCCGACCATGAGCACACCGCAAAGCTACTACAATGACCTCGTCTTTGCAGACGGTTTCGGCGCGCTGCCCCTCGGCCCGGACGGCGCGAATGTGGACATCGCTTTTGCCATCGCCGCGCGTGCCTTCAGCCTGCGCGATCTTGGCCCGGCGCTCTCACCCTTCAATGCGTTCATGATCATGACGGGCTGTGAAACCCTTCCACTGCGCATGGCCCAGCACTGCGCCAATGCGATGGAAGTTGCGACCTGGCTGAAGGGCCGCGACGAGGTCTCCTGGGTGCGTTATGCCGGGCTCGCAGACGATCCCCATCATGCGCTTGGCCAGAAATACATGCCGAAGGGGGCAGGGGCGGTATTCACTTTCGGCCTGAAGGGTGGCCACGACGCAGGTGTGAAACTCGTTGAGAGCCTCAACGTGTTCAGCCATCTGGCAAACATTGGCGATACGCGCTCGCTGGTCATCCATCCGGCCTCCACCACGCACAGTCAGCTGTCGGATGAGCAGAAGACGGCGGCAGGCGCGGCCCCGGATACAGTTCGTCTCTCGGTTGGCATTGAGGATGCGCCGGATTTGATCGCGGATCTGGAGCAGGCTCTTGCCGGGCTTTCCTGATCAGGCGAAGCAGATCACACCAGTAGACGGTTGAAGGGGAGGCGAGCATGGCTGATGCGCGCAGCATTATTCTGCACCAGTACGAGACGTCGCCGTTCTCGGAGAAGATCCGTCTCGCCCTGAGGCTGAAAAACCTCGGCTGGGCCGGAGTCGATATCCCGGTCATCATGCCGAAACCGGACCTGATGCCGCTCACCGGAGGCTATCGGCGCACGCCGGTCATGCAGATCGGCGCGGACATCTATTGCGACACAGCTGTCATCCTGCGGGAGATCGAACGGCGGTTCCCGATGCCATCCCTGAACCTGCCGGGACATGAAGGCCTCGCCCCAATTGTTGGAGCGTGGGTCGACGGTCGCTGGTTTCAGGCCTCCGTTGGTGTGATCTTCGGAGCGATTGGGGACGATGTTCCGGACGCTTTCAAGGAAGATCGCGAGAAGCTGTCGGGCCGCCCCTTCGATACCGATGCGATGAAGGCGGCCTCGCCCATGTTGCGCGATCAATGGCGGGCGCAGCTGATGTGGCTGGAGGAACGGCTTAAGGGCGGGCGCGGAGCCGGCAGCGGCATTTACCTCGTCGGCATGAAGCCGGGCCTTGTCGATGTTCACGCCCATATGAACATCTGGTTCGTGAAGCAGCGCGTGCCTGAATTCGTTGACGCCTGTTTCGAAACCGCTCCGCTGACGAAAGCCTGGTACGAACGCCTTGAAGAGGCCGAGGGACAGGCGGCCGAGATGATCGATGGCGCTGCGGCGATTGAGATTGCGAAAAATGCCGCGCCGCGTCTCGTCTCGGCGAGCACCGCGCATGAAAGTCAGGATTTCGGCCCGGGTGAAACCGTCGCCGTTGCACCGGATGACTATGGAAGAGACTTGGTAAC
Source organism: Pseudomonadota bacterium (assembly GCA_039818545.1). Taxonomy (GTDB): domain Bacteria; phylum Pseudomonadota; class Alphaproteobacteria; order Caulobacterales; family Hyphomonadaceae; genus JANQQC01. The sequence goes on along the minus strand of JBCBTR010000029.1, from coordinate 2,606 downwards.
GGGCGAACTCGTTCATGCCGATGCGCAGCGCATCATCCTGCAACGCGTGACCGAAGAAGCCGAAACCCTCCATGTGCATTTCCCGCGCTCAGGGTTTCTTGTCCGCAGGGCCTGAGCCGCCGCCACATGGCTGCCTTTTTGACGCGCCAGAGAGGGCGTTCATGCTGAAGCACCTCACACTTGCCGCCGCTCTCTTTGTTGCCGCCTGCGCAACGGCTCCTCCGCCTGCTGCGCCCCCGCCGCCAGCGCCCGTTCCGGTGCAGGTGCCTTCTCAGGGGCCGGTGATCGGTTCGCCCCAGCCCGTGCTCGGATTCGATGTTCTGCCCGGCTGGTCGACTGCGCCCATCGCGCCCGGCGTCCTCGCTTTCTCGCGGAGCTGCGGAAAGATCGCGGCCCGCCCCGACAATGCGCCGCTTGCAGATGCCGCGCTCTGGGCAGGCACGGTGCAGGAATGGCGGGAAGCCTGCGAAGCGATGACCGTTATTCAGGACGAAGCAAGCGCACGCGCTCTCATGGAAGCGCTCTTCGTTCCGGTCGAGATTGTCGATCCCGAGGACAAGCCGCGCTTCACCGGCTATTTTGAGCCGAGCATCGAAGCTCGCTTCCGGCCAGAAGGGGTGTTCACCGCACCCGTTCCCGGCCCGCCATCCGATCTGGTGCAGGGCGCAAACGGCCCGCTGCAACGACTGTCCAATGGCCGGACCCGGCCTTATCCGCCGCGCGCAGAGATCGTGCCGGAGCCATCCAAGATTATCGGTTATGCCCATCCGGCCGATGTCTTCTTCCTTCAGATTCAGGGCTCGGGCCGGCTGAACTTTCCAGATGGTAGCGCCGTTCGTGCCGCCTATCACGCGCATAATGGCCAACCCTTCCAGTCCACCGCCAACTGGTTGATCCGCAATGGCAAGATCAGTCGTGGGGAAGCCTCCATGCAGGGCATCCGCGCATGGATGGACCGGGTCTCTGCCGCCGAAGCCCGCCGGGCGATGAATGCCAATCCGCGCTATGTCTTCTTTGATGCCAAGCCTATCGGCGATCCGAGCCTCGGCCCTGTCGGCGCGCAGAACATTCCGCTGACCCCGTTCGGGTCCATGGCGGTTGATACCGGGCTTCACGCGCTCGGCGTCCCGTTCTTTGTCCAGACGACCGCGCCCGGTCTTGGCGGGGACTGGTCCGGGCTTCTGATTGCGCAGGACACGGGCGGCGCGATCAAAGGCCCCGTCCGCGGCGATATCTTCTTCGGCACAGGCTTCGACGCGGGCCAACGCGCCGGAACCATGAACGCGCCGGGCCGGAAATGGGCGCTGTTGCCGAGAGCGGTGGCGGAACGACTGAGGTCGACCGAGCCGGGGGTTTGAGTTGGATCATAGCTGACTGGCTAGCTGCTCGGGCGCGTGCTCTTTTATGAACGCAACAACCTTGTCATGCTGTTTTCGACCTATTCGGTAAGAAGGGATGCCAACCGGCATCAGTTCTCCCGAGGGTTTCCTAAACCAAAGTACGCCGTTCATTTCGTAAAATTTGTCGGCTTCGAACCACGGGTATACGTGAGCTTCATCATCAACAAATCCGTCAGTGCTAAACCTTGCCACTGGTGAACGGCGTCTGACTCGCAAGATGCCCCACAAAGTTGCAGAAGCGAAAATGGCCGCAAGAGCCAAGACGATTATTGCGCTATTCCAACCTGATTCTGCAACTAATCTGTGAGCTTGAACTATACACCAAACCGAAAAGCCGCCGGAGACGACCAAGCCAGACCAGGTATAGGATCTCGAAGAATACACTTCGATGTACTCATCACTCATAGGGCTCACACCCGCTCGAAAGGGTCTCTCATCAGGATGACGTCTTCGCGTTCCGGTGAGGTTGAGACCAGTGCGCAGGGTTTGCCCACGAGTTCTTCAAGACGCCGGACATATTTCACGGCTTCTGCAGGAAGCTGCGCCCAACTGCGTGCGCCCTTGGTTGAGTCTGTCCAGCCCGGCATGGACTCGTAGATTGGCTCGACGGCGGCCTGATCGGTCAGGCCAGCGGGGAAGTAATCGATTTCCTTGCCGCCAAGCTTGTAGCCGACGCAGACCTTGATCTCTTCCAGCCCGTCCAGCACGTCGAGCTTTGTCAGCGCAAGGCCGGTCACGCCGGAGGTCGCGCAGGCCTGCCTGACCATGACGCTGTCAAACCAGCCGCAGCGGCGCGCGCGCCCGGTGACCGTTCCAAACTCGTGACCGACCGTGCCGAGGCGTTCGCCGATTTCATTGTCCTGCTCGGTCGGGAAGGGGCCCGCGCCGACGCGCGTGGTGTAGGCCTTGGCAAGACCGAGCACATAGGAGATCGCGCCCGGGCCGACGCCGGCACCTGCCAGCACATTGCCTGCCACCACATTGGAGGAGGTCACGAAGGGATAGGTGCCGTGATCGACATCGAGCATCACGCCCTGCGCGCCTTCGAACAGGATACGGCGGTCGAGCTTCACCTGCTCGTCCAGCAGCTTCCAGACGGGCCGCGCATAGGGCAGGATTTTCGGGGCAACTTCCAGCAGTTCGGCTTTCAGCGCCGCGCCATCGGGCTCCGGCATGTCGAGACCGACGCGCAGCGGACGGTGATGG
>JBCBTR010000028.1:0-15327 GCA_039818545.1 Pseudomonadota bacterium | reverse complement strand
GGTGGGACGCACCCCGGCCTCTGTGCTGGGCTCTGCAGCAATGCAGGGCTGACACATAAAGCACAGGCCAAGGCCGAGGCCCGGCGGGACAGCGCGAAGAACTGCGGCGTGCGGCAGCACCGGAGCGCGTCACCTTCAGCGCTCTAAACAAGAACTCCGACACGCTCCGGCGCTGTCGCACGGGCTCTTCATTCTAACCGGACGCAGCACTGCGGACCGGACACACGCGCGACGCCTCACCACCACGCGTCACCCTCGACCGCGCAGCGGTCTGAGGGCCCATCTCGGGAGCTGTCAGAGTGCACGGGTGGAGGACGCCAGAGCTGGGCCTTCAGACGGGCGGTGCCCGTCGAGGGTGACGCAAGAGGAGAAATTGGAAGAGAGGAGGACCACACACCAAAGGTGACGTGTTGTTTTGGAAGGACTAAACCCACCGCCATGATCCGCGCTTACACCCCGTCCGACCTCACCCGCCTCCACACCATTAACGAGGCCTCGACCCCGAACGTCTCGACAGAAACCGAAGAGAGCCTAGCCGCCTGTTTTGCAGCCGGCATTTGTCTGGTCGCGGTCGATGAGGTCGACATCCCGATGGGGTTCCTGTCACTGGTGGAGCCGGGCACGGACTATCCGAGCCCGAACTATGCCTGGTTCGAAGCTCGCGGCGGCGACTATGCCTATGTCGACCGCATCGCACTCGCGCCTGAAACGCGCGGGCAGGGGCTCGGCCCGAAACTTTACGCAAAGGCCTTCGAGCATTTCGCCGGTCGGCGCGCCGTTATGGTCTGCGAAGTCAACACTGTCCCGCCCAATCCGGGCTCGATGCGGTTCCATGAGTGGCTTGGCTTTCGCGTGGTTGGCCATGCCGCTCATGATCCGGGCGTCTACGAAGTCGCCTTTCTGGAGCGTCCGCTCTAGGCTTTCTTCTTGCGCCGGATGCGCGGCCAGATCAGGCGCAGCCACACCCAGAGCAGCGCTCCAATCAGCAGCAGCCAGGGCAGGCCGATCGCAAAGGCCGTCACCACCGCGCCAACCGCTTCGAACAGCGTGCGGAAGAAGCCGCCAAAGGCGCGCGACAGTGGATCGAAGGTCGAGCTCGATACGACTGCCGGCTTGGTCTCGTAGCTGATATTGAGCTCGGACATGGACACGCGAAGGCGCAGCGCCTTCAGATAGGAGGTGGAGGATTCAATCTCGCTGTTCACCCGCGACAGTTCGCGTTCGATGTTCAGCAGGTCAGACAGTTCGGCTTCCTGTGTGCCGAGCAATTCTTCCAGCCGCTCGCGCAGCTCGATCTTGGCGCGCAGGCGCGCATCGGTGTCGATGATCTGGCGGGTGAGATCTTCAGAGCTTGTCGTGCGGGACGACACTTCGCCGCCCGCGCCCTCAGCTTCGGCATCGACGCCGGCAAGGAACGTCTCGATCCAGTCTGGCTGGGCCCGCAGGTTCAGCGAGGCGTAGACCCAGTCTTCAGAGGAGTTGTTCACGGTTGAATTGGTGATGATGCAGGTCTCGACCCCGGCCGCGCGGCAGGCTTCGGCCTGACGCTCCATGATCACCGCAACCTGCCGGGCGGGCAGTCGCAGGCTCAGCGCGTGGCGGTAAGCGATGTACTGCTCGCCCGCCTCCGGGGCCGGCGTGCCGTCCACAGGTGGCTCAAGCCCGGCGCTCGGATCCATGGACGGGGCGGGCGGTGCTGGTGGCGCAGCGTTGGTGACCTTGGAATAGGACTCTTCGACTGCGACGCCGCCATAGGACTCGTTGCTCTCATAATCGCCGCTCCCGCCGCCACAGGCCGCAAGCGCGAGCGCTGTCATCGCAATGCCGAGATGTTTCATGCCCAAATCCTCCAGGTCGCGCGGAATTCCGCAGCGTTTTCAGGAAAGTGCCACATACGGGACGGCAGAACCAAGGCAACCCCGCGAAGATTGAAAGGCGGTGTGAGCGTCAATATCGCACATGGCGGCGTGCGCCATCTCTCTCCAAATGCAACTCAAAGGAGCTGCCCATGGCTGACCCAGGTCCCGTTATCGCCGGTTTGAGATGTCGGTGTGGCACGTGCGGAGAAGGCAAGCTTTTCGCGCGCTATCTCGTCTTCAAGGACACTTGCGATGTCTGCGGTCAGGACTTTTCGGTCGCTGACACCGCCGATGGCCCGGCCTTCTTTGCCGGTTTTGCCACGCTGATCCTGCTGGCCCCGTTCTACTTCATGCTGCCCATGCTGGAGCTGCCGCTCTGGCAGACTATTCTCGGCTATCTTCTGATAATCGCGGCGACGTTTGGCCTGTGTCTGGCCATGCTGCCGCCGCTGAAAGGGATGCTGTTCAACCTGCAGATCCGCCACAGGGCGGAAGAGGCGAAGTTCGAAGACCTTGGGTCGCCTTAAGAACGCTAGCTGAGCAGCGCCTTCTCGTCGCGCTCACCGGTCCGGATGCGGATGACGGTATCGAGTGCGCGGATGAAGATCTTGCCGTCGCCGATCGTGCCAGTATTGGCGGCGCTGATGATGGCTTCGGCGGCGCGCTCGGCGTCTTCGTCGGCGCAGGCCACTTCGATTTTCACCTTGGGCAGCAGGCGAACTTCATACTCCGCTCCGCGATAGACTTCCGTCTTGCCCTGCTGGCGGCCATAGCCGCGCACTTCGGAGACCGTCAGGCCCGAAACGCCTGCTTCAGACAATGCATCGATCACGGCATCGAGCCGGCTCGGTTTGAAAATCGCGGTTACCAGTTTCATGTCAGCACACCCTTGTAATGTCTCGTCTTACCTAAGCTGCGTCGGCTTGTCGCCGTCAATCACAGCGGGTTGGTCGGCTTGTCACGTGCTTTCGGTGCCTCATTTCTGGGCAGCGCTGCCGCGCCCTTGCGCGCTTTGACGGCTGAAAGGGTCGGCGCAGACGCCGATCCACGCGGATCAATGTAGAGGCGTTTGACCGCTTCGACGAGCACAACCCCCCCGAATCCGGGGTAAATCAGCTCACCTGCGCGCTCCCACGCATCGGCCGCCGCAGTCACGACAGACCAAGAGACAGGCGGCATATGCAGGGCATGGGCGCTGGCGGTGACCTGGAAAGAGGCATCCGACAGCAGCGCCACCAGCTGCGTCTTTGTCCAGGGGCGGCCATGTCCGAAAGGCGTCGACTCCGCACGTGCCCAAAGGCCCCGCCGGTTCGAGGCGGCCACGACGATCCGGCCTTCAGGGGCCATGACCCGCCAAAGCTCCCGCGCCATGGCGCGGGGCGACTCTGCTTCCTCGAAGCCATGAAACACGACGGCGCGGTCAAACAGCCCGTCGCCAAAGGGCAGGCGGGCTTCATCTGTTTTCAGGCTTGCGCCGCCGCGATCACTGGCGCACCAGTCCGATACGCCCTGTCCGACAGGCATGGCCGCGATGCAGCGTTTGGCATTGCTCAGGCCACCCAGCAGGGGCGGCGCAAAACCAAGTCCCAGCACGGACAATCCTTCCGCGCCGCCCCAAAGCGCATCGATTTTTCCGGCGATCACGCCCGAGGCGGCCTGCCCGAGGGAGCCGGCGTAAAATCGTTGCAGTTTGATGGCGTCCTGACGCATGAACGCTCCTGTGCTAGGCGAGGTTAGACCTGCTGATGAGGCTTACATAATGTTGACCGTCCACCAATTCCCTTGCCTTTCCGATAATTACGGCTTCCTCGCTCATGACGAGGCCACTGGCGAGACCACTGCCATTGATACCCCGGATGCTGAAAAGTACCTCGCCGAAGCCGCTGCGCAGGGCTGGACCATTACACAGATCTGGAACACGCACTGGCATCCAGACCATGCTGGCGGCAACCAGCGGATCAAGGACGAAACGGGCTGCCTGATTGTTGGCCCGCAGGGCGAGGCCGGGAAAATTCCGGGAATTGACCGCGCCGTCGGGGGCGGTGACGTCGTGAAGCTCGGCAATCTGGAAGCCACAGTGCTCGACGTGCCGGGCCATACGCTTGGTCACATTGCCTATCACATGCCGTCAGAGAGCACTGCGTTTGTTGGCGATGCCCTGTTCGCGCTTGGCTGCGGGCGAGTGTTCGAGGGCGATCCTGCGATGATGTGGGACAGCCTGTCTCGCCTGAAGGCACTGCCCGGCGACACCACGATTTACTGCGCGCATGAATATACGCAGGCCAATGCGCGCTTTGCGATCACGGTCGACCCGGACAACACAGCGCTGCAGGCTTACGTCAACGAGGTCGAAGAAAAGCGCGCCAAAGGGGAGTGGACGGTGCCGACCGTTCTGCGCCGGGAGCGAGACGCCAACCCGTTCCTCCGAGCAGACGATGCCGGCCTTCAGATCGCGATGGGTCATGCCGGCGATCCCGTCGCGACCTTTGCCGAAATCCGTGGCCGGAAAGATCGCTTCTAGTGCGGGCTGTGTCCGGCGATCTCGGGGCGGGCGAGATCATCCGGCTGCTCGGCATGACCCCGCATCCGGAAGGTGGCCACTATGTTGAAACCTTTCGCAGTGAAACCGATGGCGATGAGCGGCCCGGTGCCAGCGCGATCTACTACCTTCTACAGGCTGACGAAGTTTCCGCCTGGCATCGCATTGATGCCGATGAGACATGGCTCTGGCATGCGGGTGGTCCGCTCGCCCTGACGCTGTCTCCGCCCGATGGGAAGGGGGCCAAACCGTATCAGCTCGGCCCCGATCTGCGCACCGGCCAACGCCCACAATGCATCGTGCCCGGCGGTCACTGGCAAACGGCAGAAACGCTCGGCGCATGGACGCTTGTGTCATGCGTTGTTGCGCCCGCTTTCGAATTCGACCGATTCGAGCTAGCGCCTGTAGATTGGCGTCCGGAGGTCTGAATGCGCAAGCTGATCCTGCTCATCGCGATTGCATGCGTGCTCGCTGTGCTCGGGGTCCGTGAGGTCATGGGCGGTGTCACCGGGCAACCGGCCGGCAACATCAATTTCTCCAAGGCCACAAATGCTGAGCGCGCCGTGTGGATGCAGAAAGTGGCGCAGGCTGAAGCGCGTCACCTGATCGCGGCGGCCAAGGCCGGCGTACGTGATGACAATGTGGATTACATCGGCGAGCGCGTTGAAGCGGCCGCCTCAAAGATAACGATGGTGCTGCGCTATGAGGAGGCGGTGACGCTGGAGCCGCCGCTTGCGCGCTACCAGCGTCAGTTCCTTGATGAGTACTGTCGGCGTTTTCTGAGAACGCCGTCCTCAAAGCACAACCTGACTTACATCGTCAGCCACCAGTATCCTGATGGCGACCGGCTGATCGATGTGGAGGTCAACAACCGCACCTGCCGGGGCAGGGGCGGCTGATCACTGATCCTATCCGGCGATGTACTGCGCGCCGTTCACCGTCATCGTGGCACCTGTGATGAAGGCCGCTTCTTCGGAGGCGAGATAAGCGCACATGGAGGCGATCTCCTCTGCCTTGCCAAGACGACCGACCGGGATCGTGGCGATGATGCCTTCAAGGACATTCTCAGGAACTGCGCGGACCATCTCGGTATCGATATAGCCGGGCGCAACCACGTTGACCGTGATCCCCTTCTTGGCACCTTCCTGTGCGAGGGCCTTGGTAAAGCCGATCAGACCGGCCTTGGCGGCTGAATAGTTGGCCTGTCCAAACTGACCTTTCTGGCCGTTGATCGAGGAGATGTTGATGATGCGGCCAAAGCCACGCTCACGCATGCCTTCCCAGACCTGGCGGGTCACGTTGAAGGCAGAGGTCAGGTCCACATCGATGACCTTGTCCCACTGTTCCTTCGACATCTTGTGGAAGGGGCCGTCCCAGGTGATGCCGGCATTGTTCACAACGACATCGATAGGGCCGAGATCACTCTCAATGGCTTTCAGGCCTTCGCCAACGGCGTCGAAATCGGAGACGTCGAACTTGTATGCCTTGACGCCGGTTGCGTCCGTGAAGGCCTTCGCGGCTTCGTCATTGCCACCATAATTGGCGGCCACGTCATAGCCTTTGGCTTTCAGCAACTGGCTGATGCCTTCACCAATGCCGCGCGTTCCGCCGGTAACGAGTGCTGTCTTTCCCATGGATGTATCTCCCCTGAAGTGTTGTTTTTATGAGTTCAGATTTGCTGCGTGTGCTCAATAAGACCTTAAACGCTTTGCAGTAAAGGCAAAGGGCGTTGGATGAACGTTGCTGTTTGTGCAATGATAATTCAGGAAACAAATTGCTGCGCAGCATTTTTGTGCGGCGCGAAGGTATGACATGGCTAAAAAGAAGCGAACCGACGGTCCGACGATCATCAAGAAGTACGCCAACCGGCGGCTTTATGACACGTCCACGTCTTCCTATGTGACGCTCGAGCATTTGTCCGAGCTGGTGCGCAAGGGCGTCGAGTTTGAAGTGCGCGATGCCAAGTCCGGCGAAGACCTGACGCGGGCCGTGCTCACGCAGATCATCTTCGAAAAAGAGACCAAGGGCGATGGAGCCCTGCCGCTGAATTTCCTGCGCCAGCTGATTGGTTTTTACGGCGGCGGCGCACAGACCATGCTGCCGGCCTGGCTCGACATGAGCATGAACTCCTTTGCTGAAAGTCAGGAGCGGATGCGCAACGCGCTCGGCGGGGCGAGCCCCATGGCGCTGTTCGAGAAACAGGCCAAGCGCAACGCCGCAATGTTCGAGAATGCGCTGCGCATGTTCATGCCCGGTGTCGGCCCAACCGACTCCATGCGCACGCGTCGCGAGGATCATGAGCGCGATGATACCGATGACGGATCCGAGGAGCCGCTCGATCCGCTGAGCGCGATGCAGAACCAGATGGCCGAAATGCAGCGCCAGCTCGAAACGCTGGCCAAGCAGGGCAAGAGCTAGGGTCTCAGAGCGGCGCACAGGCCCGTTCCAGCCACGCCGCATCCTCATCTTCAAGGTCCGGTCCGATAATCTCAAGGACCCGCCGGTGATAGGCATCAATCCAGGCGTGTTCGCCGGGTGAGAGCAGGGCCGTGTCGATCAGGTCGCGCGAGAGCGGCGCGAAGGTCAGGCATTCAAAGCCCAGCATATCGCGCTCGCCGCCATGGATCGGGGCAGGCCCGGTGACATATTGCAGGTTCTCGATGCGGATGCCGTAAGCGCCGTCCTTATAGAAGCCCGGTTCATTAGACACGATCATGCCCGGCATGAGCGGTGTGGCGTTCCAGCCCTTGGCGATCCGTTGCGGGCCTTCATGAACGCCGAGATAAACGCCGACGCCATGGCCTGTGCCATGATCGAAATCGAGCCCGGCCCGCCATAGCGCATCGCGCGCCAGCGTATCGAGATGGGTGCCCGTCGTTCCTTCCGGGAAACGTGCCGTCGCCAGTGAAATATGGCCCTGAAGAACGAGGGTATAGTGACGGCACATGTCAGCGCTCGGCTCACCAATCGGAACCGTCCGCGTCACATCGGTCGTGCCGTCCAGATACTGACCACCGGAATCGACAAGGTAGAGCGTGCCCTTTTCGAGCTTGCGATTGGAGGCGGTCGAGACGCGATAATGCGGTAGCGCCCCGTTCGGGCCAGCCCCTGAAATCGTCTGGAAGGAGAGATCCCTGAGACCGTCCAGTTCGTCGCGGAACGCTTCCAGTTTCAGCGCGGCATCGATTTCGGTGATCTCGCCGCTCTGGGCCTCGGTATCGAGCCAGCGCAGGAACCGTGTCACGGCAACGCCGTCCCGTTCATGGGCGCGCCGTGTACCATCGATCTCTGCCGTGTTCTTGCAGGCTTTTGGCAACGCGACCGGGTCCCGCTCTCTGATAATCGTGGCACCGGACTGGCTCACCTGATCGAAGAACCAGGCCGAAGCGACGTCCGGGTCGAGGCTGACCGCATGGCCTGAGAGCGCACCCAGCGCCTCTTCAAGCTGCGAGAGCGGGCGCAGGGCGACATCATTGCCAAGATGGTTGAGCAGGCCGGGAGACGCCTTCGCCTCATCAAGGAAGAGGTCGGCCTTGCCGTCGGCGCGCAGAATGGCCCGGCCGAGCGGCAGCGGGGAATGGGAAACATCGCCGCCGCGAATGTTGAACAGCCATGCAATGGAGGCCGGTGCCGTGATGACGGCTGCGTCCGCGCCGCTCTCCGCCAGAGCGCCGGCGATGCTCGCGCGTTTGTCAGACGAGGAGAGCCCGGCATGTTTCAATGCATGGCCGACCGCCGGGGCGCAGGGCTGGGCCGGGCGCTCGCTGCCCCAGGCCAGATCGATCGGATTGTGCTCGACCGCCCGAACCGTCGCGCCGGCCTTTGTCGCCGCGCTGGACAGGGCCGCCACATCATTCGGGCTCATCAGTTTCGGATCGTAGCCGATCGTCAGGCCTTGAAGGGACTGTGTGGCCAGCCATCCAAACGGGCCGGGATCTGGCAGGCCAACTGTCTCAAAGAGTTCGGGGGCCAGCTGATCGGCAGCCTGAAGCGTGTAGCGGCCGTCAACAAAAACGACAGCGCGATCGGCAAAGATTAACGCGCAACCGGCCGAGCCTGTGAACCCGGTCGTCCAGCCGAGGCGTTCATTCGCGTCCGGCAGGTACTCGTTCTGATATTCATCCTCATGCGGCACGTAAAAGCCGTCCAGCCCTGCTGATTTGAGGGTTTCGCGGAGGCGGGGCAGGTGGGTGCGTCCGTCTGCCGGACCGCCCTGTACGTCGAAGCTTTGTCTCATACAGATCAGATACTCCGCCGCGCGCTTCGTTGGAAGCGGCATAAGAGCGTTGCAGGAATGCATTGAATAAATGACGCCTACGTCATTCAATTTTAAGTCTAATACCCTATGTCGTCTCTGCAAGCGCATATTTCGCACTTGCGAGATGATTGGAAAGACAATGAAAACCGTAGATTACAACGCGAATTCGGCCACGCCTGCTGCACCGCAGTATCGCAATGAGACCTTCGTCAATGAAGCGACTGGTTCGGTTCACGCAACGCGTTTGAGCGCAGACGCCACACCGCGTCCACGCATACTTGCGCGCCGTGAAGCTCGCTGGGCCCGCCGCGCCGCACGGTAGGCATTCAGGTCGACGACTTTCGGTTTCCGAAAGACAAGCGTTGACCAGCCATCCCGTCGGACGCGGTCGGTCAGTGTCAGCCCGCGCCCGGTAAACGCCCCGCGCACCTGTGGTTCCTGATGGGCAAGCAGCCCTGACAGGATGATCACGCCGCCGGGGGCTGTGAGCGCCTCGATATCCGGGGCTAGCCGCACTAGCGGTCGCGCCAGAATATTCGCAAACACCGTATCGTATGGCCCGCGCCGGCGCACTGTCGGGTGCCGCGCCCCGCTTGCGTGAAGCGCACGGAACTTCGACGCGACGCTGTTCTTCAGCGCGTTCTCCCGGGCGACGCCCACGCTATCCTTGTCGATATCGGTGCCGACGGCGAAATTCGCGCCGACTTTGAGCGCTGCGATCGCCAGCACGCCTGATCCTGTTCCCAGATCGAGCACACGACCGGGCCTGCGTTTGCGCAGCACACGCTGGAACGCCAGCAGGCATCCGAGCGTCGTGCCGTGATGACCCGTGCCGAAGGCCGGCCCCGCTTCGATCAGCACGCTGGTCTTACCGGGGGAGGCGACGGTCAGAGCATGGCTGCCCGCCACGATAAAGCGCCCCGCGCGCACAGGCGGCAGACCTTCCAGCGACATCGTCACCCAGTCCTGCTCTTCAAGCTCTTCCACCCGCGCATTCAGCTCCGGCGCGACGAGTTCCATGATGCCGGCGCACCCGAAGGCTTCTTCCAGGCTGTTGGCATACACGTCGAGCCGCCAGCCGGACCGTCCGTCTTCTTTCATGTCCACGGCCGCTGCTGGCGTCGGGTCCATGTCCGCCAGCGCATTGCCGGTTTTCTCGATGACGGCGCGCGGGCCCTTGGCGATGATCTGATAGGTTGGCATGGCATTCACTAACGGTCGTCGACGACAATATGCAGCGCCTAACCCAGACGGCGCGACGGCTCCAGCCCTGCCGCCTCATAATCAGGCAGTGTCGCCTGCTATTTGAACGCGGTCGGGCAGTCAGTCTCGTCAGGCATCCGGTCGCCCGGTGTGCCCCTTTGCGCGAGGATCGCCTGCGTCAGACGGGCTTGCATGTCTTGCACGCTATTGGCCGGCAGGAGGCAAGTTAAGAGCTCGCCATTGTCGGACGAGATGACAGCTGCGAGGCCTGTCGCGCCGCCATACCAGTCCCATAGATAGCCCGCCTGATGGGCGCGCGTGTCGCTTTCGATGACGGCCATGACAGCCGGCCGCCGAGCGCCGCGCGCGGAGGTCATGTCCAGATCGACACGTTGGACCTGATCATCTGAGAGGGTGTCCATCGCCTCGGACAGGCGTGGATTGAGAATCTGGCAGTTGGGGCACCATTCGGCTGTGAAGTTCAGCACCTTCACAGCCGGCTCAGCGGATGCGTATGGCCCGGCTGCAATCGCGAGAAGGGCGAGAAACCGCCTCACTCGGCAGGCTCCGGAATAGCCTCCGCAGCCGGGGCGAGATCGCTTGGTGTCTCGTCTTCCGGTGTGTCTGCCTCCTCGTCCAGAGCTCTGGCAACGCCTTCGCGACGCGGATCGGCTGCGCCTTCAAGGCCGTCTTCGCGGACCACGATCACATGCAGCCCCGAGCCTTCGCCCTGACCCTGCTCGACCGTGTAGCCGAGCTCCTCAAGCGTCTCGGCGGCGCGCTCGCCATCGCTCGTGCTGGTTTCCACGCCGACCGTATCGCCGCGGGCAATGATGTTCGGAAAGCTCACCGCTTCCTGAGCCGACATGTCCCAGTGCAGGATGCCGACCAGCGTTTTGGCGACAAAGGCGACAATCGAGTTCCCGCCCGGCGATCCCGTCACCATCATCAGCTCGCCCGTTTCCTTGTCGAAGACGAGGGTGGGGGACATCGATGACCGGGGACGCTTGCCGGGTCCGGGCGCGTTTGCGACAGGCAGGTTTGCAATGCGCGGCTCGCGGGCAAAGTCGGTGAGTTCGTTGTTCAGGAGGAACCCGCCCACCATCCGCGAATTCCCGAAGGCCGCTTCAACCGTTGCGGTCATCGAGACGGCGTTCCCTTCGCCATCAATGATCGAGATATGTGTCGTGCCCGGCGCGTCTTCGGTCGGGTCGCGACCCCACATGCCGACCATGGGGTTGCCGCCGAGCGCAAGGCCCGGATCGCCCGGAGTTGAAGCTTGATCTGGCGCGAACCGCTCTGTGGCCCGGACATCGAGATAATCAGGATTGATCAGATCCTCTGATGGCACCTGCACGAAGTCTGCATCGGCGATGTAGTGATCGCGGTCGGCATAGGCGAGGCGCTGGGCATCGACAAAGGCCGCCATGACCATGGCGTCGTTGGTTGCGTCCTCACCGGTGGGGGCGAGGCGCTCATACAAGCCGAGGATCATGTTCTGGGCGACGCCGCCTGAACTTGGGGGCGGGGCAGAGCAGACGCGCACATCGGCATGGTCGGCGCACAGCGCGCCGCGGGTCTTCACTTCGTAGTTTGCGAGGTCTTCCAGCGTCATGCCGGAGGGCCGCGGCTCTTCATTCGCCGCCGCGACGATTTTCAGGGCGAGCGAGCCCTTATAGAAGGCGTCGGGGCCGAGCAGGGACACTGTACTCAGCGTCTCTGCATAGTCCGGATTGGTCCGCACGAAGCCCTCGGGCAAGGGCTCGCCTTCGGGATAGAAGTACGCCGCCGAAACCGGATGATCATCCAGCCTCACGAACTGGCGCAGGCGTGGATTGGCCAGCAGGCTGGCGAGGCGGGGGGAGACTTCGAACCCCTCGGTTGCAAGCGTGATGGCGGGCTCGAACAGGTCGGACCAGTCAGCCCGTCCATGTGCATCATGGGCGGTCTTGTAGAGCGCAATCTGCCCCGGAACCCCGGAGGCGAGGCCGGCCTGCCAGGCATCGATAAAGCCGAGCGCTTCGCCGTTTTCCATGAAATGCTCAGGCGTCGTCGACATCGGCGCGGTTTCCCGGCCGTCATACACGCTGATCCGGTCGGTATCGCGTTCATAGACAATCATGAACGCTCCCCCGCCAATGCCCGAGCTCTGTGGTTCGACGAGGCCAAGCACCGAATGGACGGCAATGGCCGCATCGACGGCATGTCCGCCCGCCTGCAGGATCTCCAGCCCGGCCTCCACAGCGCGCGGGTCGGCAGCGGCCACCATCGCGCCCTTGGTCCAGCTATCATCCTCAATGACGATCTCGGTCTCTTCGATCTCCGGCAGCGGTGGCTCCAGCGACTCCCCCCCGCAGGCAGCGAGAAGAAACGCCAGCGGCGCAGCTCGGGTCAGGACATTGAACATGGAAGAACGCTTTCTTGCTTGGCGGGCTATTGCAGCAAGCCTATGAAACCCCACCATAAAACGAAAGAGACATCATGGCTCGTCCGGGTGCACAAAACCTGATCACAGATGTTGCAGGCTTCAAGGTTGGCAATGCAGAAGACCTGAAAATTCGGACAGGAACGACGGTTATTCTCGCAGACGAGCCCGCTATTGCCGCAGTTGCCGTCGCAGGCGGTGGACCCGGCACGCGAGAAACCGATCTTCTGGCGGGCGGAACGCTGGTGGAGGCGGTGGATGCGATTGTGCTGTCCGGCGGCAGTGCTTTTGGGCTTGGCGCCGCGGACGGTGTCGCTTCAGGGCTGAAGGCTGCCGATCGCGGATACGCGTTTGGCGGGGCGGCCAGACAGCCGGGCGTGCCGCTGCCGCCCATCGTGCCGGCAGCGATTCTCTATGATCTTGCGAATGGCGGAGACAAGGACTGGGGTGAGCCCTCGCCTTATCCGGCGCTCGGCCGGGCCGCGTTCGATGTGGCGGCTGAAACATTCGCGCTTGGTGCCAGCGGGGCAGGGACCGGTGCGAAGGCCGGGACGCATGCCGGCGGGCTCGGCTCTGCCAGTATTGTCACCGATGACGGCTTCACGGTTGGCGCGATTACTGCCGTGAACTGCTTCGGCTCTGTCTTCATGCCCGGCACGGACGCCTTCTGGGCGTGGCCCTTCGAGATTGACGGAGAGTTCGGCGGCGCGCGTCCGCCGGCTGGGTACGCCGCTGATGCTGAGGACTGGGGCGCGTCCAAGATCAACCCGGCGCTCGGCCAGAACACCACGATTGCCTGCATTGCCACGGATGCTGCGTTGACCGCCGATCAGGCCAAACGCGTCGCACAAATGGCGCTGTCGGGCCTTTCGCGGTCGATCCGTCCGGTCTTCGCGCCCTTTGACGGCGACGCGGTTTTTGTCATGTCGAGCGCGCAGCGTGCCCTTGAAGGACCAGAGCCGCTGGCGGTCGCCCGCATCGGCGAACTGGCCGCCTCAACCCTTGCCCGCGCAGTGGCGCGCGGGGTTTATGAGGCTGGTCCCGCGGTCAAAGCATAAAGCTGGTTGCACTGGGGGCCGCGCGCCGTTATGTGTCCGCCTTCGCTCGCGCGGTCCGATAGCTCAGCTGGATAGAGTACCTGACTACGAATCAGGGGGTCGGGGGTTCGAATCCTCCTCGGACCGCCAGCGAAATTCTCCGAAACTGCATTTATCGCCCGAAACGGGCGTCGCCATCGCGTATCTTTGGCGCGCGTGTTTTGCGCGCTAACTCTGCCGTATGGGACTGCGAAATCCATCCAATCTTCCGACCAAGGTCTGCCCGGTCTGCGAGCGCCCTTTTACATGGCGCAAGCGCTGGGAAGCGGTGTGGGATGAGGTGAAGTACTGCTCTGCAGCGTGCCGGAAGAGATCGAAGCCGAAACGGCCATGACGGCCGATGAAATCGTGCGGCAGTCTAGTAGAAAGACACGCCCGCCGAGCTGCCATCACACCAGCGCAGGCGACAGCGAATGCTGGGCTCGCCGCCATGCTCTTTCGGGCCGAGCAGGAGTTTGAATTCGGCCGGCAGTTCGATCGGACGATCAAAATCAAGCCGTGCGCCAGCCGGAGACCAGTTTGTCACTTGAACGGGCACCGCGCCGCCCTGCGCCTGCACATGGGCGTCGCGCCTCGTGTCCAGTCGCGAATGGCGACGTTTCTCAACCGTTTCCGTATTCAGGGCCGTTTGCGGCATCACCGTCTCCAACACAGCGTAAGCTCTCTATGAGGTGCCAGCCGATATGGTTCCGGTATTTCTTGATTCTCTGGAGCGCTGGCCGGCTCGGTGTGAACCGTCGCCGACAGCGAGTTCCCGCGCCAACCGCAATGAATTCAACACAAGGCAACTTTTGTCGGAACGATGTGCGAAGGTCGTGCATAGACCTCACTGAAATCCGGAAAGGAACGAGCATTGCCGATCTTTTGGTGCCTGGTACCCGCACTGAAAAGAGGCGAAACTTTTTTGGAACGAATTCTCGGGCTTTTGCATACCTCTTATGAAGCCGCGTGCGGTTTCTCCATCTTTTAACTTTGCCGGCGGATTTCCGCCGGCTTTTCTTTTGCCGGAACGCCTGTTCAGGCGTTGACGGATTCGCCTGCAGGCTTCGAGGCTGAAAGCAGCGCCTGCTCGATCACGGCTTTGACATAGGATGGTTTGAACGGCTTCGGGATGAGGTAGGCCGGCTCGGTTTCGGCCCCCTGCAGCAATTGTTCGGGGTAGGCGGTGATGTAGATCGTCGTTGGCGCGTAGAACGCCTCGATCTTGGCGACCGCGTCATAGCCCAGCGATCCGTCAGCAAGCTTCACATCGCTCAGGATAAGCGGCGGCTGATGTTGGGAGCCGAGCTTCACCGCTTCTTCCACAGTTTGCGCCACACCGACCACGGAATGGCCCAGCGCAAGCACAAGGCGGGACAGGTTTGCCGCAATCAGCGGCTCGTCCTCAATGATCAGAACGTCTGTCGCGAGGCCCTGAACCAGCTTGTTCTCACTGTCAGCGAGATAGGCGTCCACCTGCTCGGGGTAGGTGCCCATGATCTCCGCAGCTTCTTCGGTCGTGAATTCCTCCACCGCCGTCAGCAGCAGCGCGCGCCGTTCCGGAAGACCGAGACTGCTCAGCGGGTCGCTTTCGTCGCGTTTTGCAGCTGAATCATCGAAGAATTCGCTTAGGCTCTGATCGAGGGCCGCAAAGAGGGCAATATCCTTGCGCTTCGGCGTTTCTGTGAGATCAAGCGTTTCCAACGCTGCGATGACTGCTTCGTCGCCCAACTTCGTTGCACCTGTAATGGCGCGTGCGTAGCGACGCAGTCTCGGTAGCTGGGTCTCGATGGCGTCTGCCAGGCTCATAAGGCCTCCAAAATTCAATCGTCTCAATGATGAAGAGCGTAAGTCGAAGCACTACAATTCTCAGTGCTCATTATGAATCATTTAACGCGGTTAATGTATACCCAAAGTTGATCAGAGCGTCTGCACAAAAAACAGTCAGCCGCCGGGTGATATGTGAG
>JBCBTR010000027.1:0-15383 GCA_039818545.1 Pseudomonadota bacterium | reverse complement strand
TTGGTGGAGCCGCCGGGTACCGCCCCCGGGTCCGAACCGCTTATTACACGCGCGTTTATCGCCATAGTTCCGAAGAACAACTCTAATATAGGCGGTGTTGGTGAACGAGAAAAGAACGAAACGCTTACTGGTTCAGCCGGAGGTCGGAAATCGAGGCCGCGATGTCGGCATAGGTATCGACAAGATCGGCTGCTGAATTCGGCGTGTGGAAGTAGCTCGGCTCCGTCGCGCAGTTGCGCAGCACGGTTTCGGCGGTCGTATTGTTGAGGTCGAAGACGATGGAATACACAAAGACGCCTTCCGCCTTCGCGGCATTGCACAGCGTGGTCATGCGGTCCCAGCCATTACCGTACGTTCCGGCATCCGTGCGCCACGTGTTGAAGGATCCATCCGTCATCATGATGATGACCTTGCGGACATTGGGGTCGGTATAGCCATGAGGCTCTGACCCGACCGGCCAGACATAGGACCAGCCCGGCGAAATCAGGTACCAGCCCATCGCAAAGCCCAGCGACCCGTTGGTGGCGAAGTTGGCGGTCAGCCCGTTGATCGCCGTTGTCAGTGTTGGCTTGTCGTAGGTGAGGGGCACGATCTCGGATGGCGAGCAGTCATCATAAGTGATGTTCAGCGCGGTGTTGTTCCGCAGCCGGAATGAGCCGGTATTGGAAGACGTGGTGCCCTCATCGCCGCGAACTTTCTGCTCGTCATTGGCGCTGAAGAACCAGTGCGGATCCGCCGATCCAAACCGGGCGCCAGCGCTCGGCGCGGCATCGGTAAAGGCCTGCGCGCCATCGCGCTCATAAATGCAGGTATTGTCGATATCATTGTCGACATCGACCCAGGTGTGATCGCCATTCGGTTCCATCTGGTACACCGGATCCCACTCGCGGCAGCTGCCATTGTTCCGGTAGCGAACACAAACTGTCCCTGTTTGTACCCGCGTCTGCGACGGCCATGTCCGATCTGGCTGTTCGTCTGTCATGGCGGTGAAATAGGGGCCGACATTGATCGTATGATCATAGGGCGCGATCGCGATGCGCACTTCGCCTTCCAGCGCGCTTCCCGGAGGCGGAAGCAATTCGTCGAGTGCATTGAGCGCGGCGGTCTTCAGGACTTCGAGCTTCTCTTCGCTGGTGCCGGTCACGGGGTCGGACATCGATCCTGAGACGTCGAAGACGAAGGCAATGTCGAGCTTGTTGATGCCATAGGTTGCTGACGCGTCGACCGCGATTGGAATCTCGTCGCGCTGAAGCGCTGCGAGGAGGACAGTCCGCTGGCGGCAATCGGCGCTGGCCTGCACTTCGTCTTTATCGGCTGGAATGGTGACGACGACCTCGTCACAGCTGACGCCGTGCGTTTCGTCATTCATCATCTGCCCGAAATAGGTGCGTACCGTCGTCCTGATCTCGTCATCGGTTTTGCCGACCTGAAGATCACGCGCGCCGGCGATGACCGCCGCGTCCATTGCAAACTGGACCTTTTCCTTGCTGTTGACCGCCAGGTGCAGGTCAACGGCCAGCCCCGTGATCGCCATGATCGGGATCAGCATGAGTGCGGTAATCACGGCCATCTGGCCGCTTTCATTGCGCAATTCGAGCTCGCGAGGCATCGGAAACAACCCTCCTGAGGGACCGTTTTGCCACATCACGCTGACCGATCAGTTGACCCTGCTGTCTGGATCACGCGGCTTTGTTGAGGGCTCGCTAACCATACGCGCTTCGTGCTTTGCATTTGAGCGGGGGCTGATAAATCTTGTGTCGCACAACGCAAGGATTCGGCCCGCCGTCATGCAGACTTATCTCGACCTCCTTCAGGACATTCTCGACAATGGCACTGACCGCGATGACCGCACCGGCGTGGGCACGCGCGCGGTCTTCGGGCGGCAGATGCGTTATGACCTGTCGGAGACCTTCCCACTGCTGACGACAAAGCGCCTGCATCTGCGCTCTATCATCGTCGAGCTGCTGTGGTTCCTGCGTGGGGAAACCAATGTTCGATGGCTGCAGGAACGCGGTGTCTCGATCTGGGACGAGTGGGCCGATGAGAATGGCGAGCTTGGCCCTGTCTACGGTAAACAGTGGCGCAGCTGGGCGGCCCCGAATGGCGAGACGATCGACCAGATTCAATGGGTGCTGGATGAGATCCGGACCAATCCTGCTTCCCGCCGCCTGATCGTCTCGGCCTGGAATCCGTCCGACGTCAATGAGATGGCGCTGCCGCCATGCCACTGCCTGTTCCAGTTCAATGTCATGAACGGCAAGCTGAATTGCCAGCTCTACCAGCGTTCCGCTGATGTGTTTCTCGGCGTGCCCTTCAACATCGCATCTTATGCCTTGCTCACAATGATGATGGCGCGGGCGACCGGTCTGGAGGCCGGGGAATTCGTTCTTACGCTGGGCGACGCGCATCTTTACTCAAACCATTTCGAGCAGGCCCGCCTGCAGCTGACGCGCACGCCGCGGCCGCGTCCGAAAATGATATTGAATCCAGACAAGAGCGATATCTTCAGCTGGGAGTTCGAGGATTTCAAAGTCGTCGACTATGACCCCCATCCCGGCATCAAGGCACCCATTGCCGTCTGATCAGACCGATTGCGGGTCGATCAGGCCGGCATCTTCGCGGCGTCTGACGGCAGCAGAGACGATAACTGCCCCAACCATCTTGCCGATAAAGAACACGATCCAGTTGGCGGCATGCAGCATCGTGCCGGCAGGCTCATCCATGCGCATCTGAAGCGCGAGATCAGCGCCATAAAGGAAGATCGTCGTATCGATGGGGGAGGCGAGCAGGCTTGAGAGCAGGATACGCTGGGACAGGCGGTACTTCGTAAACGTATAGAGTGCCCAGTCTGCCATTTCCGACACGGCGAAAGCGATCCCAGAAGCCAGCGCGATCACCGGCCATGCGTAGTAGAATGACCATGCGATGGCGAGCGCCATCACGATGAGCACGCGCTGACCCATCTGACGCTGCACGAAATCGCGGAACACGAAGACAAGGCCTGTCACCATTGTCAGCGGGTGCAGCTCCACGCCGCGCGCAAACATGCCACCCGGCTCCATCAACTGGATGCTCGGGACGACGCCGAACGACCAGTTCAGAAACGGGATCGTTGCAAAGTAGACGAACGCCCAGAAGCGCCCGCCCTCGCGCCGGATGATGTAGAGCGTGCAAACGAGCCCGATTGCGACAACCAGCAGATCGTCTGGTCGCCCACCGGTCACGGCCCCAACGATTTGGGTCATGAAGAATGAAACTGCGTTGACAATCTCTGCGATCATGGCGACCTCGAAGTGTTCGGCGACCTGTAGTGGTAGCAGCGGTTCACGTGTGCCAACGGCATTCCCCGTCCGCTCACAAAGGTCAACTAGGTCATGTCGCCGGTCGCGGCGAGGGAATCACGTAGGAGATCAGTCTGAGATGGATCATTCATGACTGACGAGGTGAAGCTTTGTCTCATCGTCGCCCGGGCGCGAAACGGAGTGATCGGTGCAAATGGCGGATTGCCATGGCGATTGTCCGGCGATCTGGTTTTTTTCAAGAAAACGACGCTGGGCAAGCCGATCATCATGGGGCGCAACACGTGGGAAAGCCTGCCCCGGCAGCCGCTTCCGGGACGAGACAATATCGTTTTGACCAAGGACTGGGCCTATGCCGCTAATGGCGCGCGCGTTTACTCCAGCTTCCCCTCTGCCATTGCAGCGGCCAAGGCCATCGCGGCCCGTGCCGGACAGGATGAGGTCTTCATCATTGGCGGCGGCGCTGTGTATGACCGGGCGCTGCCCATCGCAGACCGCATTTATCTCACCGAGGTTGATGTTGACCCGGAGGGTGACACCTATTTTCCCGCTCTGGATGAAAAGTCGTGGGTCGAAAGCGGCGTCTCTGAGTTTCAGGCAGACGAAAAGAACGAATACGACTTTCGAATCCGCGTTCTGGAGCGCAACTTCGCCGCCTGAGCTGCCCGAAAAGAGGAAACACCGTCATGGAATTTGAAGTTGTTGCAGAAGGTCTTCGGTTCCCGGAAGCGCCGGTGGTCATGGCGGATGGCTCGGTCATTGTTGTGGAGATCGAGCGCAAGACGGTCACGCGCTGTTGGGCAGGCGGGAAGACAGAGGTGATCGCAGAGCCGGGCGGGGGACCAAACGGGCTCGCCATCGGACCCGATGGCGCGCTCTATTGCTGCAATAATGGCGGCTTTCTCTATCATGACATGGACGGGCTTCTGGTGCCCGGACACTGCCCTGACGACTATTCCGGCGGCCGCATCGAGCGGATCGACATTGCGACAGGCAAGGTCGACCGGCTGTATGAAGAGGCCGACGGCATCGACCTGCGCGGCCCCAATGACATCGTGTTCGACAAGGCCGGGAACTTCTACTTTACCGATCTCGGCAAGACCTATTCCCGCCAGCGTGACAATGGCGGCCTGTTTTTCGGCAAGCCAGATGGCAGCCTGGTCAAATGCCTCGACTATCCTCACATTTCACCGAATGGCGTTGGCCTCTCGCCCGACGAGAAACAGGTCTACTTCGCCGACACGATGACGGCGCGCCTCTGGGCGTTCGACATTGCCGCGCCCGGCGAGCTTGAGCCAATCGCACCGCCCTTCGCCAAGGGCCGGGTTGTGGCGGGCATGCCGGAGCTGCGCTATTTTGACAGTCTCGCTGTGGCGGCGTCCGGCAATGTGTGTGTCGCCACGATTTCCATGGGCGGCATCACGACGATCCAGCCCGATGGCGCGCACAGCCATATCGCTTTGCCTGATCCGTTCGTGACCAATATCGCTTTTGGCGGCGAAGACATGCACGACGCCTACATCACGCTGTCCGGCACTGGAAAACTGATCAAGTGCCGTTGGCCGGAAGCCGGGCTGAAGCTGAACTTCAACGCCTGAGCAATGCCGGCTTTGCCACTTTCCTGCCGCTTGTGCGTGTCACGAAGCGCCCTAATCTGATGGTTCTCACCTTTCCGGAGTGTCCCGAATGCGTATCGCCCTCGCCGCCGCAGCTCTTTCCGCAACCGCTTTTGCTGCCTCCGTAGCAGCTGAGGAGGGCGGGCAGAGCGATGCCATGACATCGGCGCTCGCCGCCGGTTACAAAGCTGCCTTCACCTGTTCAGCGACCTTCAATGCCAATCAGTCGCTGGCCGAAATCGAGGCCAACGAACTGACGGGCGTCTATCCGGATTATCGATCTGCCCTGCGCTCTCTTGGCCGCGCCCAGATCGATTCAGCATCGAAGACGGTTTCTGTCGCCTATGATTCAGCCCTGCCGCCGCGCATGGCTGTCTGGCGGCCCGGCATGGGGTGCGCTCAGCTGCCGATCGGCGCTGATGCCTCTGCTGCGGACTATGTGCCCGGCTTTTCCAGCTGGCCGGAGCCGACCGCGCCAGATCGCTCGACAGCCATCGGATCGAATGTGGTGATCACGTCGAACGTTGCCTTCTTCGAGCGGTTGGAAGTGCCCGTGACGTTTGCTTTCGATGGCCAGTCCTATGGCGATGACAACCGCACGAGTGCCCTTGTGATCGCGCAGAACGGTCAGATCATTGCCGAGCGGTATGCGCGTGGCATCGACGCCGAGACACCTCAGCGCACATGGTCGGTGGCGAAGTCGATTGCGGCGACGCTGATTGGCGTCGCAGACGAGCAGGGGATTCTGGAGCTCGATTTCCCGGCGGTGATCGAGGCCTGGACGGCTGGCGGCGACCCGCGCCGCGAGATCACGGTGCGTAATCTGCTCCAGATGTCCTCAGGTCTTGATAGCGGAGCGCGCGGTTCGCGCACCGATCGGATCTATTTCGGCGGGCAGCGCGTGATCGACAAAGCGGCCACGGCGTCTCTTGAGGCCAGGCCGGGCACGCGCTGGAAGTATGCCAATAACGACACGCTGCTGGCGGTGCGCGCTCTGCGTGAGGCCATGGAAGACGATGCCGCCTATCACCGTTTCCCCTATGAAGCGCTGCTCCTGAAAATTGGGGCAGAGCGCACCACGCTCGAGACCGACTGGAATGGCGACTATCTCGCCTCCAGCCAGGTCTGGTCGACGGCCCGCGATCTCGCCCGGATCGGCCAGCTTTATCTTCAGGATGGTGTCTGGGGCGGAGAGCGCCTTCTACCTGAAGGCTGGGTCGATTTCGTTACGACACCCGCCCCGGACCAGCCCGACAATGATCTTGGCTATGGCGCTCAGTTCTGGCTGATGAACAATGCCGATGGCGTGCCGGAAGACACTTTCGCGGCGATGGGCCATCGCGGCCAGTTCATCGTCGTCGTCCCCTCAAAGAACGTTGTGATTGTTCGCCGCGGCTATGATGCGAGCGGGGGCGACGGGTTCGACATTGTGCGGTTTACCGCCGATGTGCTGACGGCGCTGGAGCCGGATGAGTATGAGCAGCTCGTCGATGATGAAGGTTTCGCTGTTTATGACGATGACGGGAACCCGGTTTACGTGCTGACCCCTGAGCAGGAGTTCGAGCTCGAACTGAAGCGCGAACGTGAGCGCGCCCGGAACTAGGCGTTAGCGGCCTGCCAACGCGCAGGCTGCCAGCCCCTCACCGTCGACGACGCGCATCCGCGCCTGCAACGTGCCGGCTCTCTGATTGACGTATGGCCCGGGTGGGTCGATCCGCCACTTATTAGGGCTTGGCAGGACGGCGGCGAGCAGGGCCGCCTCGCGCTCGGTCAGGTCGGCTGCCGATTTGCCAAAGCGGACGCGGGCCGCGGCCTCGGCCCCGAAGATGCCATCGCCCCACTCAGCGACGTTCAGATACATCTCCATCACGCGTTCCTTGCCCCACACAAAGTCGATGAAGACGGCAAACCACGCCTCGGCGGCTTTGCGGGGATAGCCGCCACCATTCCAGAGAAAGACGTTCTTCGCGGTTTGCTGGGTGATCGTGGACGCGCCGCGGTGGCCCTGACCCCGTTCGGCTTCATCGATGGCTTTCTCGATCGCCTCGACGTCGATGCCGTCATGCTGGCAGAACCGGCTGTCTTCAGCCGCGATCACGGCGCGGATGAGATGAGGAGAGATGTCTTCAATCGGCACTGTGACACGCTGAAGCGTCTCGCCGGCAATGCCGCGCTGGGCCATGGTCGCAGTGATCGGCGCGGGGGAAGCGACAAGGATCAGGCCATACACGTGCACGGCCACAAACAGTACGCCGACGATCCAGAGAAGGCGAACGATCCAACGCCGCAACGGATGGATATCATTCAGGCCGTCTCCCATTCTGCGCGAACCTCCGTGTCTGCTTCATTGGCGAGCCTTATTTGTTTCTCCGCCTCGAAGCGCGCTGAGTCCAGCTGACACAATGCCCAGACGGCCGCGCCGCGTACCAGCGGAGACGCATCGTCCAGCAAGGCGGTGGCCGTCTCCACGCCAGCGCCAGAATTGCCGAGCGCAATCAGGACATTGCGCACGAAGCGGTCCCGGCCGATCCGTTTGATGGGGGACCCTGAAAAAACCTCGCGAAAGCGAGCGTCATCCAGAGTGGCAAGCGCTTCCAGCCTGGGATCGCGAAGCTCAATCCGGGCATGATAGGCCGCTTCGCTGGCAACCGATGCGAACTTGTTCCATGGGCACACTGCAAGACAGTCATCGCAGCCATAGATCCGGTTTCCCATCGCTTTGCGGAATTCGACGGGGACAGGGCCTTTGTGCTCAATCGTGAGATAGGAAATGCAGCGCCGCGCATCCAGCTGGTAAGGCGCAGGGAAGGCATCGGTCGGGCAGACATCAAGACACGCCCGGCACTGGCCGCAATGGTCCTCGCCGGGGGTGTCCGGCATGAGGTCCGCGTCGGTCAGCATCACCCCAAGAAACAACCACGATCCGTGCGCGCGACTGACAAGGTTGGTGTGCTTGCCCTGCCAGCCGAGTCCCGCTTTCTCCGCCAGCGGCTTCTCCATCAACGGTGCGGTATCAACGAACACCTTCACCTCGGCACCGGTCTCCGCAACAAATGCGCGCGCCAGCGCCTTCAGCCGTTTCTTCAGAACGTCGTGATAGTCCGCATTGCGGGCATAGACGGAGATGTTTCCGATGGCCTGATGCGCGAGCGTCTCCATCGGGTCGTGGTCAGGTCCGTAATTCATGGCGACAACAACGGCCGATTTCGCGTCTGCCCACATGGACGTCGGAGCTTTGCGGCGTTCCAGCGTCGTTTCCATCCAGTCCATCGTGCCGTGCCGGCCGGCCTCGACGAAGGCCTCAAGCTGTTCGCCAGCCGCCCACGCCTCGTTCGCCCGCGCTAACTGACAGGCATCGAAGCCGAGCGCCCTAGCTTGCGATTTGAGGAAGGTCTCAGGCTGCAGAACGGTTATCGCTCCATGATTGCGATTCTATCGAATAGAAGTTGTATTCGTCGTTCCTCGAGGTGTGTCAGCTTGTCGTAAAAGCCCATCAATTCATTATCCGCTTCCAAAAAAGTATCAGATTCACCGAGAATGGAGGCAGCCGAATTCATTTCCGCAACAATCTCTTCTTCCACGACCCATGCTTCGTCGTAGGCCTGGATCATGGTTTCAATCGCCCGCATCATGTCCTGATCGTCTAGCGGATCTTTCCGCCATGCCGTACGAAGCCGTTTCAATGTCTCGGCTTGGTTGCGACGCCCATCAAGGATATTTCGTTCGAGAGCCAGTACTTGTCCCTCGAAGAGCCTGATGTGCCGACCTGTATTCTCGGGTCGAGCCGGATCGATGGCCTCACGCCGTGCGTTGAGAAGATGTAGCACTGCAGTGTTCGATGCAATCATGCACCTGACGAGGGAGAGCTGCGGATGACCTGTAGTCGATATCGCAGCTAAATCGTTCTTCAGTATGGTATTGCTCACTTCGATGCTAGCAGCAGCACGGTCAATGGCGAGAAGATCAAGCATGATGGTCGCATCGACATCGCCTGTCATGGCGGTTGCGTAGCCGTCGATTGAGGCTAGCGCGGTTTCTTCTAGCCGATCAATTAGTGGCAATACCTCGTCAACGCTTTCGATAACATGTTGGATCACCAAGCTGTCGGTTTCGAGGTCTCGAGGTAACGAGGCCAAACCATTCCGAACAGTCTGGCTAATAGTGATGACTTCATCTTTGTAGAGCCCCATGGCGTCTTGCGCTTCTACAAACGACATCTCTGCATTCTGGAATCTATGGAACACTATTTCAGCCTGCTCCACAGGACCCAAGATCGTTTGCATCGCTTCGGTAGCTTCGCGCAATTGCGCTATCCACCCGGCGAAGTCCTGAAGTTGTTCGGTGGAACTTGGAGTTTGAGTGTGCGCTTGCTGCAAGCTGGGCCCAACCAAGATTGCGAGCGTGATGATCGCCGAACGGAGCATGCTTTCAATTCCTAGAAATCCAAATCGGCATAGTGTGCTGCCGGTCTTGCGCCGTCCAGTCTGTCGGCGAGAACAGCGCGCATGGCGGGGCGTGACTTTGTCTTGGCATACCAGGTCTTCAGGTCTGGCGCGGATGACCAGTCGACATCGCCGAAATAGTCGAAGGCTGACAGGTGCGCAGCGACGGACAGGTCGGCAACGGACAGGCTGCGCCCTGCCATCCAGGGCCGCTTTTCTGCCAGCGCATTGAGAATGGTCAGCTTGCTTCGCAGCGCGTGCGCGCCTGTTCTCAAGGCGTTGCTATCGGGGGCGCGCGTCCGGCGAACCGCTTGATTTACCCGCTCGGCCAGCAGGGAGGCGGTCACCTCCGCCATGCTCTCCTCGGTCCATTGCCAGAGGCGGCGGGCCTCGGCGCGGTCGAGGGCATTGATCGGCAGAAGGCGGGCTTCACGCACCGTTTCTTCGATATGCTCAATGATGGCGTGAGTGCCCAGCGCCACGACGCGTCCGGCTGTGCCATCGGTATCAACCAGCATGGGTCCGCGTGCGCCGGGCCCAACCCTGGAGACCTCTTTATGCTGGGCCCAGGGCGGCGATTCCACGAAATCCACTGATTGCGCTTTCTCGCCGAGGGCGAGCCGCGCGGTGCGTCCGTGTGGATCAAGCAGCCAGTGGAACAGTCTCTTCATCGGCGGCGACCCTAGAGGAAATCGGGCCGGTGTTAAGCGGCGTCTTCCTGAAAGGCTTTTCCGCCATGGGATTCCGCCCGGCCGCGTGGGTCGGGATGGATGAGGATGTCCGCTGCGGGGAACTCCTCCAAAATGGCGCGCTCAGCAGCAACCATGCGTTTGTGCGCCTCAATGAGGGTGAGCCCGGGCGGTAGGTCTGCGTGGAACTGGATGTGGACATAAGGCCCGGATGCGCGTGTGCGCAGGGCGTGGATATCCAGCAGATGCCCGCCTTCAAGCGCAAGGTTGCGGATCCGCGCACGGGCCTCGTCCGATAGCTCCTTGTCGAGCAGCTGGTTTATGCCGCCGCGGGCAACATCCAGCGCGCTCCAGGCGAGCCATGCTGCCACGCCGAGGCCGATCAGCGGGTCGGCCCATGGGGCATTGAGCATCGTTGCCGCGCCGATGCCGCCGATGACGGCGAAATTCGCAGCAAGGTCAGCTGCATAGTGGGCCCGGTCACCGGCGGTGGCGACGGACCCGGTTTTTCGGATGGCGCGTGTCTGGGCCCAGACGAGGCCAATCGTTAGGACGATTGAGACCACCATGACCCCGATGGCGAGACCGCCCCGTTGTATCTCGCGCGGTTCGAACACATGCCCGACGGCTTCCCGAGCCACGAGCGCGGCGGCGATGCCAACCAGCATGGCCTGCACGACGCTGGCAAAGCCCTCGGCTTTGCCGTGGCCATGCCGGTGATCCTCATCTGGAGGGCGCGCGGCATAGGCGACAGCCGCCAGCGTGAACAGGGATGCGGCGAGATCGAGGCCTGAATCAGCCAGCGATGACAGGATCGCCACCGAATCAGAGGCAAACCATGCCCAGGCCTTGAGCAGGGTGAGCGTGGCAGCGACGCCCACGGATAGGAAGGCCGTCCGCCGCGTGATCTTCGCGGCGACGTCTGCTGGCAAGCCGCCGGGCAGCGGGCCTTCATCCTCTGATGTGTGTCCGCTCATTCAAGCACCTCAACTCAGGCGCAAGACATAAGGTCAGAACCTGAAATGTCAAAAAATCTTGTTATAACAATGTGTTAAATGAAAATGAGAGGCGGTTTCATTCTCAGGGTCAATCTGCTTTGCCATCGCCTATCCGGATGGCATCGACGCGGTCCGGATAGGCGGCGAGATGGTCCTTGATCGAGGCCACAGCAGGGAAGGGCGCTTCGTATGTCCAAAGGGCATCCCGGATGAGCGAGCCATCATCCTTGCGAATGTGGAAGTAGGCTGCTTCGCCTTTATAGGGACACCAGGTTGTTGTCTCAGACCGTTCCAGCCGGTCCATATTGGCGGCGCTTCTCGGCAGGTAGGCCGCGGCTGGATAGCGCGCTTCCTGCAGGCTCAGATAGGATGTCGCGTCAATGATGGTTGCGCCATCAGCGATGACGTTCACAGGTCTCGCGACCGCTTCAATTGTGATCGGGTGATCGGGTCCGGGTTCGCGGCGTTGCCGGCTCACGCCGCTTCCATGGCGATGCCGTTCTGGGCGAAATGCTCTTTCAGCTCACCAGCTTCGAACATCTCTTTCACGATGTCGCAGCCCCCGACGAATTCGCCCTTTACGTAAAGCTGGGGAATGGTCGGCCAGTCGGAATAAGCTTTGATGCCTTCACGGATGTCCTGATTTTCCAGCACATTCGTGGAAACATATTCAACGCCGAGATAGTCCAGCATCTGGACCACAACGGACGAGAACCCGCATTGCGGGAAAGTCGGCGTGCCCTTCATGAAGAGAACCACATCGTTCGATTTCACGGCGTCATCGATGGCTTTTTGGGTGTCGTCGGTCATGGAGCGCTCTCAGATCCTGTTCTGGTCGTGTTGAATTGAAGCTAGGGGTGTCGGGCCCCGCTTTCAATGGCTGTCGGCCATTGCCTGAACCATCGCGATATTGCTGTGAAGACGGTCGCGCCGCGTTGTCGTGATCACCGCAATGTCTGCGCCGCCATCGCGGAGGGCCCATTGCAGGGCCTCGGCAGGGGCTAAAGCAGGTGGTTTAGAAGACGGGGGTGTGGGGCGCATGGCACGGCGGCCGATCCGCCAGAGTGCGCCGGTCGACAGGCCGCGACGTTGCCCATGCGAGGGCGTCATGATCTCAATGGCAAATGTAATGGCACCGGCTGTCCTGAATGCTTTCACGCGTGCGGGGGCATTTCCGGCAAGGCCCGCATGAACGGGCAACATGACGGCGCTGAACGGTCCGCGTTCGAAGCCCTGCTCGAGTTCTGCACCGCGTCCGGCAAGCCCCAGATACCTCACCGATCCATCCCTGACGCGTCCATCGAGCCGGGTGAGTAAAGTATCGGTCAGTTCCTCCGGGGCGGCACCATGGAGCCATAACAGATCGATCGGCCGCCCGAGCCGCCCCATGGACTTGTCGATCGAGCGCTCAATGCCGTCCGGCGAGAAGTCTCTCATGCGTTGTCTAAGCCCGGCAGATGAGAGACCGGCCTTGGTCGAGATAAGTATGTCCTTCTGATCGGTAAGCGCGCAACCGAGCCGCCGCTCGGCTTCCCCGTCGCCGTAGGCGGGTGCGGTGTCGAACAGTGCAACACCGCGCTCAATGGCGGTTGCGATCAGGCGATCGACGGTCCCGGGCCTGACAAGGGGTGTCGCGAGCGGGCCGCTGATCCCGAAAGCCAGCGGAAGCGCTCTCTCAATTTCGTCTTTAAGGCTCAACCCGGCGCGCTGGTTTTCAGGGCGAGAGCGTGCAGTTCGCCGCCCATTTTCCCTTTCAGCGCGGCATACACCATTTGATGCTGCTTCACGCGGGGTATCCCGGTGAACTGGTCGCTGACAATTTCGGCCTGCCAGTGATCATTGTCACCAGCCAGATCTGTAAGCGTGATATCGGCGTCTGGAAAAGCCTCCTTGAGGAAGCCCTCCAGGGTTTCACGGGTCATCGCCATACGCGTCTCCATAATAATTATCGGACAGGTGGCGCGCCCGGAAGCCGTGGTCAAGGCGCGCTGTAAGGCATCCCGGAAATGCAAGCGAAGTCTCGTTACGGATGATTAATCGGAACGCCTTCTTTCCGCCTGCGTTCGTTGGTGTGTCCGCTTCACGGAGCGGGAGAACCAACATTCGTATAAGGAATTTCCATGCTTAAACACACTTTGATTGGCGCTGCGTCCGCGTCAGCTTTCGCGTTCATGATTGCCGGACCAGCTACGGCCCAGTCTTATGCAGAGGAAGATACCGGCTTCTATCTGCAGGGCGGCTATAGCTATCTTGATATCGAACCTGATGGTGCAGATAGTGGCGTCGACACCGATGCGATCACCGCGCGTTTCGGCTATCAGTTTACGCCAATGCTGAGCCTTGAGGCAGACTTGTCTTCGGGGATCGATGATGGCGAATTTGACTTCAATGTCGACGAGGACGATTTCGATCTCGACGACAATAATGATGGCGATTTCAACGACCTGATCGCCGCTTCCGGTGATATCGGTCTGAACTACCTGCTTGGCGTTTATGGCCGGGCGAGCATCCCCGTCACAGATCGCATCGATCTGTCCGGCCGGCTTGGTTACGCCTACATTGACCTTGATGCCACCGTGGTGACGCCCGGCGGCACGCCAATCGCCTCAGTCGAAGACTCTGAGGATGGCGCGGCGCTCGGTGCTGGCGTGAGCTTCGATCTCACCGAGAGCTGGGAGCTGCGCGGCGACTATACCTGGTATGGTTTCGACAACACCGACACCAATGCATTCACGGTCGCAGCAGGCTACAAGTTCTAGCCATCTCTTAGCGTTACAAACTGTAGGCGCCGGCCCTTTCACAACAGGGCCGGCGCTTTTCAGTGCTTACCAGCCGCAGGTGCGGCCCTCGTTCTCTTCTTCGAGATAGTCAATCAGCGGCGCGAAGTATTCGATGATCGCGCTGCCATCCATTTCCCGTGTCCCGGTGAAAAGCTCCAGCGTATCGGGCCAGGGCTGGCTGGAGCCCATCTCCATCATCGCGTTGAAGCGCTCGCCAACTTCCTCGTTGCCATAGATCGAGCAGCGGTG
Organism: Pseudomonadota bacterium; assembly: GCA_039818545.1. Taxonomy (GTDB): domain Bacteria; phylum Pseudomonadota; class Alphaproteobacteria; order Caulobacterales; family Hyphomonadaceae; genus JANQQC01. The sequence continues at coordinate 1,310 of JBCBTR010000027.1, read as the reverse complement.
AAGTGGGCCTTCCCAGCCAGCCTGTTCACAGGCCGCTTTATGGAACTGGAACTGCATCACATAGCTCAGGAAGTACCGCAGATATGGCGTGTTGCCGGGGATGTGATACTTCGCACCCGGATCAAACGCATCAGCCGGGCGAGGGCCCGGTGCGGTGATGCCCTGATAGGAGAGACGCTTTTCCCACCACGCATCATTGTAGCGTTCAGGCAGGGTCGAGCCGTCCAGTACAGACCAGCGCCAGCTATCCATGGTCACGGCGAATGGCAGGAAGGCGATCTTGTCGAGCGCGGTGTTCATCAACAGGCCAAGATCAGCTTCTGCCGGCGGCACCTCATCGATCAGGCCGATAGCTTTCAGGTAGTCCGGTGTGATGGACAGCGCCAGAAAGTCGCCGATGGCCTCATGGAAGCCATCATGGGCACCGTCCTTGTACAGAAAGTCCTGATCCTTGTAGGCACGCTGGTAGTAATTGTGGCCAAGCTCATGATGGACGGTGTGGAAGTCTTCGGCGTTTACCTCCGTACACATCTTGATGCGAATATCGTCCTCATTGTCGAGATCCCATGCTGAGGCATGGCAGACGACTTCGCGGTCGCGGGGACGCGTGATCTGGCTGCGCTCCCAGAAGGTCTCGGGCAGAGGATCAAGCCCGATGGAGGAGAAGAATTCCTCGCCCGTCTCGACCATTTTCAACGGTGTGTAGCCCTCTGCAACGAGGCGCTCTGTAACATCATAGCCGGGATCGGCAGCGGGCGGGGCCACCAGCGGATAAATGCTCGACCATTGCTGCGCCCACATGTTGCCAAGGAGGTCCGCCCGGATCGGCCCGCTCGCCGCCTGAACTTCGTCGCCATACTCTTCGTTCAGCTCGGCGCGCACATAGCAGTGCAGCTCCTCATAGAGCGGCTCGACCTGTCCCCAGAGGCGGTCGACTTCTGTGCGCATGGCGTCGGGCTCCATGTCGTAATTGGAGAGCCACATGTCAGAGAGATTGTCGAAACCGAGCTCGTTCGCACCCATGTTCGCGATCTCGACCATGCGCGCATAATCATCCTTCATGACGGGAGAAACGGTCCGCCAGCCTTCCCAGACAGCTTTCAGCTCTTCCGGATCGCGTGAGGTTTCGATGATGGTCGAAAGCTCGTCGAGGTTCAGTGCCTCGCCCTTGTATTCGAACTTGCCGGTTGAATAGGTGGCGTCGAGGCCGGTTCTGCATCTTGCGCTCCAGGTCGGCCGGAAGCGCCACATCCTCAAACCGCTTCGTGCCATTGGCGAGGTCCACGGCGAGCTTGGTGTATTCAGCGCCA
>JBCBTR010000026.1:0-15424 GCA_039818545.1 Pseudomonadota bacterium | reverse complement strand
GCGAAGAAGCGGATCTTCCTGAATCAGCAGCCGGGCGACAAAGCCGTTATCGGGTTCGATGACCGGGTCTGTCAGGGCATTGCAATGTCGCTGGCGGCGCAGCGCCCCGGTGATGTGATTGAGGTGTCCAGTGACTTTGTGCTGGGCAAGGGCGTCAGCGCTGCCAGCGACATTGCAATGCCCTGACAGACCCGGTCATCGAACCCGATAACGGCTTTGTCGCCCGGCTGCTGATTCAGGAAGATCCGCTTCTTCGCTTCAATATAGCCGTCCATCCCACCATGACGGTCGAGATGGTCGCGGGAGATATTGAGCAGTACGGCAACATCGCAGCGCAGGCTCTTCACAAGGTCGAGCTGATAGGAGGACAGCTCCAGAACATAAGTCGCATTGGCATGCAGCGCCGCCATGTCGAGGACACCCGTCCCGATGTTTCCGCCCACGCGTGCATCCCGCCCGGCTTCGGTCAGGATATGGCCGATCAGCGCTGTCACGGTTGATTTTCCGTTCGTCCCCGTGATCCCGACAATCTTCGGCCGGCCGCGCTCCGGCAGGGCCTGAACGGCGCGGGCGAACAATTCCATGTCTCCGACAACCGGCACGCCGACCATCTCCGCCATGCGGACGATACGGTGCGGCTGCGGAAACTTGTAAGGCACGCCGGGCGACAGAACGAGCGCGGCAAAGGTCTGCCAGTCGCGCTTGTTGATATCCGACAGCGGCACCCCTGCCGCTTCCGCTGCTGTGCGCGTGGCTTCGCTATCGTCCCAGGCGTGCACGCGCGCGCCGCCAGCCATCAGGGCTTTAGCAGCGGAAAGGCCCGTGCGGCCCAATCCGAAAACGGCGACGTCGCGCCCAGCATATTCACGGATGGGGATCATGTCCTGCGGGTCACCTCAGCTTCAGTGTGGCGAGGCCCGCGAGGGCGAAGAGAACAGATAGAATCCAGAACCGCACAACAACGCGCGTCTCCGGCCAGCCATCCTTCTGAAAGTGGTGGTGCAGCGGTGCCATCTTGAAGATGCGCTTGCCCTCACCGGTCAGGCGGCGCGTCAGCTTGAACCAGCTGACCTGCATCATCACAGACAGCGCTTCCAGCACGAACAGACCGCCGATCACGACCAGCGCAAATTCGTGCTTCACGGCAACGGCAACGACGCCCAGCAGGCCGCCAAGACCGAGGGATCCCGTGTCCCCCATAAAGACTTTTGCAGGAAACGCATTGTACCATAAAAAGCCCATTCCAGCACCGATCATGGCACTGAGCAGCACGGCAAGTTCGCCAGCCCCCGGCGCAAACTGGATGCCCAGATAATCCGCAAACAGAAAGTTGCCGGTCAGATAGGCGATCAGCGCATAAGCGGCGGCGGCGAACATCATTGGCACGACCGCGAGCCCATCGAGCCCATCGGTGAAGTTCACGGCATTGGCCGCGCCAACCACGACAATCATTCCGAACACGATGAACAGCCCGCCAAGCGGCAGGAAATAATCATTGACGAAGGGCACAGCCACACCGCCGGAAAAGGCCGGATCATTCGGCTCGATCGAGGTGGGCGGCGCAAACACTGCAATCTGTTTCGCAAGCTCTGTCAGCGGCCCCCAGTCAGCGTGACCGAGCGGGGTGTGGGCGCCGTGAATGCCCATGATGAAGGCACAGGCGAGCGCTGCCACAAGAAATTCAACGAGCAGACGCACCCGCGCCGACACACCATCTGCAGACGATTTCGAGACCTTGGCATAGTCATCCATGAAGCCAAGCACGGCATAGCAGGCTGTCACGAACATCACTGTCCAGACATAAGGATTGCCCAGATCAGACCAGAGCAGCGTTCCGGTGAACAGTCCAACCCAGATCAGGAAACCGCCCATGGTGGGCGTGCCCTGCTTGGCAAGCTGAGCCTCCAGCGACAGGTCGCGGATCGGCTGTCCCTTCCCCTGCCGGGCCTGCAGCAGGGCAATGAGCGGACCGCCCAGCAATACAGAAACGAGGAACGCCGTCACCAGCGCCGCGCCCGAGCGGAACGTAATGTAATTCAGAAGGTTCAGGACGCCTGAATCGGCGGCCAGCAGCTCATAGATCATTATCCACCCCTGCAGCGTGTTCTACGCCGCTATCCATCACCTGCTGCGTGTCTGCGCTCCATGTGCGCAGCTCATTCGCCAGCCGTCCCATCCCGGAGGCATTCGACCCTTTAATCAAGATTACATCGCCGTTACGGAGCGTGTTTTTCACATCCGCTGACAGATCATCGGCCTTGACGGCCCAGTGTTGCTGAATCGTACCGGGCAGCGCCTCCGAAAGCGCCTGCATCAGACCGCCGGCGAGGAAAGCCGCTTCCGCTCCGGAGGCTTCAACATCGCTGGCAAGATCGCGGTGCGCGGCTTCCGCGCCCGCCCCGATTTCAAGCATCTCGCCGAGCGCCACGATCCGGCGCGCGCCTGTCCGCCGGGTCAGTCCGTCGAGCGCGGCGCGCATGCTGGCCGGGTTGGCATTGTAGGCATCATCAATCAGGGTGGCCTTGCCGCCGCCGGGCAGCAGGATCATCTCGGCGACGCCGCGTCCGGGTGGCGGGGCATAGCCGTTCAACGCCTCGGCCGCATCCTCTATGGAAATTCCGGTCTGGCTCGCCATCAACAATGCCGCGGCCGCATTGACCGCCCAGTGCGCGCCGAGCGCGTTCAGGCGCACTTTCACGTCCCGGCCAACCACGACGAGGCTGACCAGCGAGGTCTCGCCATCGCTCTCATAATCCACAACTCGCGCCGCTGCTTCACGCGCAGCCCCAAAGGTCTCGACGCTGGCTGTCGGGCAATAGCTCCGCGCATGCTCCGTCATGCGCTCAAGGAAAACGTCGTCTGCTGGCAAGATAATGGTTCCGCCCGCTTCCAGCCCGGCAAAGATGTCGGACTTCTCATCCGCCACGGCCTCAATCGATCCAACGCCTTCCAGATGGGCCGGCGCGATCCGCGTGATCATCGCATGATGGGGGCGCACCATACGGCTGCGCGGGGCGATTTCACCCGGCGTCGACATGCCGATCTCGAAGATTGCCCGCTCCGTGACTTCAGGCATGCGGGCCAGCGTCAGGGGCACACCCCAGTGATTGTTGAAACTCTTTTCCGGCCAGTGCGCCGGGCCGGCGGCGCGGTACATCCGCGCCAGCATTTCCTTGACGCTCGTCTTGCCGACAGACCCCGTGACAGCCGTGCGCACCGCTGCGGAGCGCATCCGTGCCGCTACGCCAATCGCTTCGATCGCGGACTGGACATCATCGACGACAAGCTCGGCCCGGCCGCCGCAGGGCCGGCTGACCAGCGCCCCAGAGGCACCGGCTTCAAAAGCCGCGGACACGAAGTCATGCCCGTCGCGAACATCCTTCAGCGCCACGAACAGATCGCCCGGCTGCAACGAGCGCGTATCGATGGACAGGCCGGACACGGCAAAGGGCGCGTTAGCCGCCCCGCCGGTCGCCGCTTCGAGCTCCTGCGAGGTCCACAGACGATCAGACATGGGCAGCCTCCTTCAGGGCCGCAAGCGCGGTCTCCTGATCAGAGAACGGAATGGTTCGGTCTCCGACGATCTGCCCGGTTTCGTGGCCCTTCCCGGCGATGAGAAGCGTATCCCCGGACTTCAGCTCGGACACGGCGGCGCGAATGGCTTTGCCCCGGTCGCCAATCTCACGGGCATCCGGCGCGCCCTTGAGAACAGCAGCGCGAATTTTCGCAGCTTTTTCCGTACGCGGATTGTCATCGGTCACGATCGCGATGTCGGCATGAGTCACTGCGACCTCTCCCATAAGCGGGCGTTTGGTCCGGTCACGGTCACCGCCGCAGCCAAAGACAACGAACAGGCGGCCTGCCGTGTGCGGACGCGCGGCCCGCAGCAGCGTATCAAGACCGTCAGGCGTGTGGGCATAGTCCACGAAGACGCCAGCCCCCTCCTCGGTCTCGCCGACAAATTCCATCCGTCCCTTGACCGGCTGCAAGGCCTCAAGCCCGGTCACCACGTCCTGCAATTTCAGGCCAAGCGACACAGCAAGCGCCGCTGCGCAGAGCGCGTTCAGAGCCTGGAACTCGCCGATCAGAGGAAGGTCAACTTCGAATGGTTCGCCATCGTGCTTCAGGAACATGCGCTGGCCGGTCGCCCGGGGCATCAATTCCTGAATCTTCAGATCGTCTCCCCGCCAGCCAATGGACACGGGCTGCAAGCCGGCCGCCATTGCAGCATCGTGAAAGGCGTCCCGCTCAGGGCTGTCGGCATTGATGATGGCGGGCGCGCCGATTGGGGCAAGCTCGGTAAACAGGCGCACCTTGGCGGCGCGGTAGGCCTCCATTGTCGGATGGTAGTCGAGATGGTCCTGCGTGAGGTTGGTGAAGGCGCAGGCTGACAGCTTCACGCCGTCGAGGCGATGCTGCTCAAGGCCGTGGCTGGACGCCTCCATCGCGCAATGGGTCACCCCCTGCTCGGCGAGCTCGGCCAGCGTTGCATGGATGGCGACCGGATCGGGTGTTGTGTGGCCAAGATCGATCCCGCCTTTGGGGCCGATTGCGCCCAGCGTGCCCATCGAGGCCGACGGAACACCTGCGCTCGTCCAGATTTGTCTAAGGAAATCAACGGTCGAGCTTTTTCCGTTCGTCCCAGTTATTGCCACGACATGTTCCGGCTGGCGGCCATAAAAGCGCGCAGCAGCCCGCGCCAAGGCGAGACGGGGCTCCGGATCGACAATCTCGACCGCATCGCCCGCCTCGCCCGGCCGGTCGACAAGAACGGCAACCGCGCCCTTGTCGATGGCTTGAGGAATGAAATCTCGTCCGTCTGCGGCCACGCCTTTCAGCGCCGCAAACAGGTAGCCGGGCCGCACCTGGCGGCTATCGGCTGTCAGGCCGGTGATCTCGGTTTCCGCTTCGGGACCGGTCATCCCGTCGAAAAGCTGGTTCAGGATCATAGCGATGTTCTCCGTTCTGCTACGGAGTTCACCGGCGACGACAACGCTGCAGGCGCGTTAAAATCAGGGGCCATACCGAGGAGGGGCGCGATCCGTTCGATCACGCGACCCGCCGTCGGAGCAGCATTGAATGCCGCCGCAGTTCCCACATCACCGCCGCCGGTTTCTCCGGCTTTGGGCTCATCGAGCGTTATCAATACGACATATTCCGGGCCGTCTGAGGGAAATAGCGCCGCGAAACTCGTTACATTTCGGCTATCATCGTAGCCGCCCTCGATGGGCTTTTCCGCCGTGCCGGTTTTCCCAGCGACGCGGTATCCGGCAACGGCCGCGCGCGAGCCCGTGCCGCGTGTCACCGCCTCGCGCATCATCGCCGTCACAAGCGCTGCGGTCGGCGCAGACATCACCCGTCGCGGCTTCAGCTCCCGGCTCGGATCGAGCACCAGAGTCGGGCGGACGAGCTCGCCGCCATTCGCAAGCGCGCTGAACGCAGAGGCGAAAGCGACGGGGGACACCGCAATGCCATGGCCATAGCTGATGGTCGCAAGCGACAGATCCGACCAGTCATCGGGCACCAGCGGAGCTGCGCTGCTGGCAAGCTCCACAGGAGCGCGGTCGAACAGGCCGAGGCGACGGAAGAAATCCTTCTGCCGGCGCTCGCCCAGCATCATCGCGACTTTCACCGTGCCGACATTCGAGCTGTCGGCGATGATGTCGGCGAGCGTGGCCTGCCCTGCGATCGGGTGGTCATCTTCGATGGCGAAGCCGCCAATTTCCATGATCTCGTGCGTGTCGAACAGATCCGAGGGGCCAACCGCGCCGGCCTCGACCCCGGCGGCGATGGTGAGCGGCTTGAACACCGAGCCAAGCTCGTAAACAGCCTGCGCCGCCCGGTCTTTGCGGGCCGGGTCATCGCGGCTCAGCGTGTGCGCGCGGTTGGGATCAATCGGCGGCCAGCTGGCCATGGCGATCACCTCGCCTGTGCCGGCATGGAGCACGACGCCCGCGCCGCCAATCACGTCATGATCGGCAGCAGATGCCGCGAGTTCGGACTCCAGCACGAACTGGACGCCGGAATCGATGGTCAGCGCGACCGGCTCTCCGCCCTTGGCGAGGCGATAGTCGAGCGCGAACTCAACACCTGCAAGGCCGTTGCCGTCATAGCCTGCAAATCCGAGCACATGACCGGCGAGCGGCCCGCGCGGATAAGCGCGCCGGCTCTCTTCGCGAAAGCCCAGGCCCTCAAGGCCCAGATCAAATACGGCCTGCCGCTGGCGCGGCGTCAGCCCCCGGCGTACCCAGACAAATGCCCGGTCACGATCCGACAGGCGCTGTGTCAGCGCATCGGTATCAATGTCCGGAAAGACATCACCGAGCGCCGCTGCAACATCACCCGCATCCCAGATCGCCCGGGGATCAGCAAACAGCGAATAAACATCCACCGACGTCGCCAAAAGCTCGCCGTGGCGGTCTACGATGTCGGCGCGGCGGACGGATTCCTCGAAGACGCCGGCAATGCCTGTTGGGGCGTCTGAGGCCTGAAGCGACACAACGGCGGCACGGCCCGCGAGGACGGCAAAGACGAGACCGACGCTGACGCCGACGAGCCGGGACCGGAAGGCCTCGGCGTTCTCGATCAGGGCGGACCAGTTCATCTTCACTGCGCAGCCTCCCCTTCCCGATTGACGCGTTCGTCAGCCGGCGGGGTCGGCGGGCCGATGATGGAATCAAGATCGGTCTCGCGCGCGAACTGTTCAGCACGGGCCGGGCCCATGCCGAGCCGTGTGCGGGCATACTCCTCGATCCACTCGCGCCGGCTGAGATGAGCGAACTCGGCTTCGAGCAGCGTCTTCTCCTGACGCGCCTCATCAATCGAGACTTCGATCGCCGCGATCTCGGCTGCAGCGCCCTTCGCGCCTGACTTGGCGCGGTACAGGCTGATCACCAGAAGCGCGATCACGGCAATACCAAATCCAAAGGCGAGCTTGCTCATACGCTTGCCTCCTTCGCCTTGAAGGCAGGCAGCTCGAATTCAGCCGCAGGATCAGCAGACCAGGCCGGCGCGTCTGTTCGGATCGCGAAACGAAGCCGGGCCGAGCGTGAGCGCGGGTTATCCTGAATTTCGTCCAGTGATGGCTCGGTGGCCTTTTTCGTCGTCAGCTCGAAGCTCGGCGGTGGGCCGGATTTAGCTTCTGGCATATGTCGCGAGCCTGCTCCCAATCCGCCTGACCGGGTCCGGAAAAACAGCTTCACCATGCGGTCTTCGAGCGAGTGAAATGAGACCACCACAAGCCGGCCTCCGGGCTGAAGCAGCCGCTCGGCTGCCGCAAGCCCCCGCGCCAGTTCACCGAGTTCATCGTTCACAAACATGCGAAGGGCCTGAAAGGTCAAAGTTCCGGGGTGGGTGCGCGCGCCCTTCCGGCCACCAACAGCCGCTTCAACCGTCTCGGCAAGGTCCAGCGTGGTTTCGAATGGCCGTTCCGTCCGCCGCTGAACAATGACTTTCGCAATACGCCGTGCGCGTTTCTCCTCGCCGAGCCGGAAGATCACCGATGACAGGTCACGCTCGTCCATCTGGTTGACGACTTCCGCCGCACTTGGCCCGGCGCGCCCCATCCGCATATCGAGCGGCCCGTCCCGCATGAATGAAAAGCCGCGATCGGCTTCGTCCAGCTGAAAGGATGAAACGCCGAGATCGAGCGCAATCCCGCTAACGCTCGGATATCCCGCATCACGGGCAATGGTGTCCATGTCTCCGAACCGCCCAAGCAGGGGAACCAGTCGTGGTTCCTTCGTGCTGTGCGCTTCTGCGCGGGCAATCGCATCGAGATCGCGATCAACCGCCAGCAGCGTAATGTTGGCAGCCGCAAGGAATGCGCTCGCATATCCGCCGCCGCCATAGGTCCCATCGAGATGGACCTCGCCATCAGCCGGACGAAGCGCCTCCAGCACTTCCTTGAGCATCACCGGGGCGTGACCCATCAGTCGCCACCCCCGTCAATCGCGGAAAGACCGGACAGGCCGCCAGAGGCGAGCGCTTCGCTGTAGGGTTCCTCGAGCGCGTTGGCGAACTCTTCTTCCGTCATCGCCCCATCGACTTCGAGATCGAAGGCCTCGTAGGCCGATGGTTCCCACACCTGAAAGCTCTCAATATTGCCGGCGAAGACGACCTTGTCGGTGACGCCAGCCTTGGCGACCCACTTCTCGGGCAGCTTGATCCGACCGGGATCGTCCATTTTCAGGTCATGCGCACGGGCAATGATCGCATGTGACAGGATCTTGCGTTTCCGGGACTGAGGCGGAAGGCGCAGAATGGTCTGGCGATACATCGCCATCAGCTCCTCACCACCACCCTCAAGACATCCGGACCTATCCAGCGCGGGCCACAGAAAGACACGCGACCCCCCATTCAAAGCCGAACGGAAGGGTGCAGGCACGGACACGCGGCCTTTTGAGTCTACGTTGACGTCATAGGTGGAATGAAACACCTGCCCAAACCCTTGCCCTGTCAGTCGCTTACGGACCGACTTTCATCTCGTTTGGAGTATCATGGGCTATTATGGAAATAAATGGGCAGAGCCTATTCGGAGAGAAACTCACAACTGGAAAACTGGGATCATTTACCGAACAAAAACAGAATATGGCGGAACATCGGTGCTCAGCATCGTGGGCAGAGTTGGGAATCTACTTGAAATTCAAGCCGGTTCACGAAATCGCTGCCTTATGACGGGTTTCGCACAGAATTTGATGGAATTCCACAGGCGTGCATCGATGGCGTCGAAGTGAGTCGGCAATTGAGCATCGCAATTGCGGGTGCCGGGATTGGCGGGCTTGCGGCAGCCGCCCTTCTCGCGACGGCTGGGCATCGCGTTGTCGTCTTCGACCAGTTCGCCGCGCCCGCGCCTGTCGGTTCCGGACTGATGTTGCAGGAAACCGGGCTCAGCGTGCTCGGCGCGATGGGACTGCGCGACAGGCTTACAGCGCTGGGATCGCCTATCCAGCGGCTCTATGGACGAACGATGCCACGGCTCAGGACGGTGCTCGATGTTCGCTTCTCAGCCCTTCACCCGGACCTCCACGCGATTGGTATTCAGCGGTCGGCCCTTTTTGACGCGCTGCTCGAAGCCGCCCTGATCGCCGGCACAGATTTACAAACGAACACAGAAATCGCTGCCGTCGACGCCGTTGCCGGCACGCTTGAGGACACTCGAGGCCAAAGGCTCGGTCCATTTGACCTTGTGGTCGATGGCCTCGGGGTCAGCTCCCCTCTCTCGCGGCAACCTCGCAAATCGCTGCCTTATGGCGCGCTCTGGGTCACACTCGACTGGCCAGAAGGCACGACGTTCGACGCCGGTGCGCTCGAACAGCGATATCAAGCTGCGCGAAAAATGGCGGGCGTGATGGCATCGGGCGCGGCCAAGGAAGGGGCGGCAAGGAAAGCCACCTACTTCTGGTCCATAAGAGGCAATGGCTTCGACGCGTGGCAATCAAACCCGCTCGACGCTTGGAAAGAAGAGGCTGCAGACCTCTGGCCCGAGACGGCAGACCTTATCGACGCAATTGAGGATCACGATGCCTTCTCCTTTGCGAGATACAGGCACCGGACACACAATACGCCGGCACGCGGGCGTCTTATTCACATCGGCGACAGCTGGCATGCCGCATCACCTCAGCTCGGTCAGGGGGCGAACATGGCGCTGCTCGATGCCTATGCGCTGTTCCTTGCGCTGACCACGGGACCTCTGGACACCGCCTCGCGACGTTACCTGAAAAGCCGGCGCGGCCATGTGCGGCTTTATCAAATGATGAGCTTTCTCTTCACGCCGGTTTATCAGTCAGACAGCGCGATCCTTCCGATCCTGCGTGACCGGCTCGCCGCGCCCGTCAGCCGCGCCCCACCCGCCCCGGCCCTGCTGGCGGCGATGGTGTCGGGGGCAATCGGACGGCCACTGAAGAAACTGGAATTGACCTAAGCGTACGGAAAACGCCCAGTCGCTGCCTGTCCCTCGCCGCAATTCATGTTAACCATCTGTCATCGATGTTTGGAGGGAGTGCCGTGTTGCGTATTTTGTTTGGTGTTGTCCTGTTGGCGCTTGCGGCGGCCCTGCCCGCACAGGCAGAAACCCGCAAAGCCCTGTTGATCGGTCTTCAGCATTACGCAGACGAAGTCGGTCCCCTCGACAATCCTCATAAGGATGTCGACCTGATGGCCGATGCGCTGGCCCAGATCGGCTTCGACGTGCAAACCATCAAGGATGCAACGGACACTCCCGTCAGCCGTTCGCAGATCCTTGCTGGCATTCGCAGTCATGCTGAAGCGGTCGCGAACGACCCGGACGCTATCAGCTTTGTCTACTATTCCGGTCACGGCGCAGCCAATGAAGAAGACAATCGCAACTATCTCGTTCCGACCAGCGTGACCGATGCCGGGTCTGCCGAGATTTGGGACAGTTCTGTTCAACTCGACACGGTGCTGGAGCGGCTCACCAACAATGCCCCGACTGCCGCGCACTTTGTCATCTTCGATGCCTGCCGGAATGAGCTGAAGCTGCGCCGCGGCACACGCTCGCTGAACAAGGGCTTTGTTGTGAAGCCCGATCCGGGCGGCGTATTCCTCGCCTTCTCAACCTCACCCGGCCTGCCAGCCTCCGATGGCGAGGTCGATGATCCTGCCGGGCCGTATGCAACGGTTCTCGCAGATGAGATCCGCAAAGGTGGCCGTCGTCACACCGCGATTTTCGAAGACGTGAAAATCCGCGTGACGCGCGAATACGAACAGACACCCTGGGAGAATAACGGCCTGTCCCGCATCGTGTTTCTCAATGGGCAGGACGGTGCAGTGACGGAACTGCCGCCGCTTGAACGGCCAGCCGAAGAAGAAGGCAGTGTCATCGAGGCCTCGTCCATGGTGGACGAAGACACCGGCCCAACTTCAATTCGCAAGGCCCTGATCATTACAAACTATGATGAGGCCCTGCCTGAAACCGTGGCAGCAAACGCCGCGGTTCAGGAAGATCTCGTCACGTCGATGCGAGGGACCGGGTTCACGGCAACAGCGGTCACCAATCCGAGCCGGGAAAGCCTGATCGCCGAGTTCGCCAATCTCTATCGCGGCTTTGACGGCGATGCGTTCGAGAAGCTGGCGCTGGTCTACTATATCGGGGATGCCGGCGCTGTTGCCGAGGACGGACCAAACTATCTGATCCCGGCCAACCGCCCTATTACGTCAACCTTTGATCTGCATGTTCAGGGCGTTGAGCTATCTGCGCTTCTCGATCGGACCGGGCGCCCAGGCGATGTCGACACGGTGATGGTTGTAGAGGGCTGCAAAAATCTCGATCTGCCCGGCGCAAGTGCGGAGGGTTGCGTTGAAGAAGCGGCCCGGGACAACGTCCTGCTCACCTTCACAGCACCGGCAGAAGTCGAAGCGCCGCCACGCGGCAATTCATCGACAGGTGGCGCGACCGTGGGCGTCTCAGCACCGGCCGCAGAAGACAGCTACAATGTCGTCTTCTCTCGTGAAATCCTGAAGGGCGGCTCGATCACCGAGGCCGTGAAACGTACAAATGACGAGCAGATCACTGCGCGCGGGGGCGAGCAGATTGCGGTTTCAGGCGAACTTGAGCGCGTCTACGAACTCCCGAGCCGCAACCGGACGGACCTTTACGAGCAAAAGGTGGCGCAGGAAGTCGCCACGGACGCTTACCTCACCGAACGCCCGACACTGTCGCTTCCGGGCGGTGCCTATGGAAGCCAGAGCTCGGATCCGACCACCTGCTTTAACGCTGTGCAGAACCGCGTTGCGTGGTCGGCCAATGGTGCATCGAAAACATGGGCCGAACAGAACGTGGCCAATCTCTGTGCCGGTGCAGAAACCTCGACCCTCCCTGCCCGCTGCTTCCAGTCCTTCATGAATGAGGGCCGCAAGTCCGGCGGGCTCTGGCGAGCTGACTGGCGGATCGCCATTGCGCTCTGTAACGGCGTTTCGGACACGGCACGCATGGATGCGCGTTTCGCCTGCCTCCAGCGGGCCGATACGAAAACCGAGGCCATGGCGAAAACCTGCGCCGCGCGCTGATCAGAACTGGAAATAGATGAACGGGCGGTAGCCAAGCGGCACGAACGACAGCGAGGCAGCCGCAAGCACGCCATAGGTCATCGCGAAACGATCCGGCGACAGTCTTGCGAGCAAGGCCTGCGCGTCGAGTTTGTTCGCGGCGTAGTGAAAGAGACCGAGCCCTGCCAGTATCGGCCAGACCGGAACCGGGAGCGTCTCCACGCCGGGTGAACTCCACGTCAGGTATGTCTTCGCGATCACGAAAGATTCTTCGAGGGTGCGTGCACGGAAGAATATCCAGGCAAGGTTCACCCAGTAGAAAGTCACCACGGTTCCGATCAGGGCACCGATCCATCCCATCGGTGAGAAGCGACTCGCAACATGCGTGTTCCAGAGCCGCTCGACGATCAATGCGCCGCCATGCAGCCCGCCCCAGATCACGAAGTTCATTGAGGCCCCATGCCAGAGCCCGCCAAGCAACATCGTTGTCATCAGATTGACGTCCCGGCGGGCATTGCCGCGACGGTTTCCACCGAGCGGAATGTAGAGATAGTCCCGCAGCCATGAGGACAGGCTGATATGCCAGCGTCGCCAGAAATCCTGAATGTTTGGCGACAGGTAGGGACTGTCGAAATTTGCCGGGAACTTGTAGCCAAGCAGGCCGGCCGTTGCGATCGCCATGTCTGAGTAGCCCGAGAAATCACAATAGATTTGAACCGCATAGAGCAGCACGCCGCCCACCACCGACGCCGCTGTGTAGGATGACGGGTCCGCGAAAATCAGATCGACATAGGGCGCGATATTGTCCGACACGCAGGCCTTCTTGATGAAGCCAATGAGAAAGAGCGCGAGACACGCGCGGACGCTGACATCGGCCCAGCGCCGGGGCGTATCCATTTGCGGGATGAAGGTTGCAGCGCGAACGATGGGCCCGGCGACGAGCTGCGGGAAGAAAGCGATGTAGAACGCCACATCCAGCACAGACCGCTTGGCCGCAACGTCGCCGCGATGGACGTCCACCATGTAGGAGATGGCCTGGAAGGTGTAGAAACTGATGCCGACCGGCAGGACGAGGTTGAGCGTCACACTGCTCGCTGACAGGCCCATCAGGCCAGCGAAATCGACAAAGCTGTCTGTGAAGAAATTGAAGTATTTGAACAGGCCGAGCACGCCGAGCGCGGCGACAATGCCGAGCGTCAGGGCTCGCTTGCGGCGCGCGTCGCCCGGGGGGCGATGCTCGGCCACCGCGCCAACTGCATAGCTGACCGCTGTGACGAACAGGATAAGACCGAGAAAGCGCCAGTCCCACGCCCCGTAGAATACGTAAGAGGCAAGCGTCAGGACACGCTTGCGCCATTCATTGCTTTTGAGTGTCCAGACCAGGCCGAAGACGATCGCGAAGAGTGCGAAGAAGCGGAGTTCAACGAACAGCATTGACGCCACCCTCCCCGGCTCCGGTTTGGGCCCGGCAGAGCTCTGCTCCCGCCTTACGGCTGAGCCGTTCGGCTCCGCTGCGTGAGAGGTGGCTAAAATCATACCAGACATCGCGCTCGAAGAGATCCGGATAGGCATCGGGGCGATTGAAGTTCAGGACCGAAAGATCCGGAGCCGTTTCGGCAACCCGCTTGCCGACCTGCGCTGTCCGGTCGAGTTCCAGAAGATCCGGCGAGATATAGAGCGAGGCCGCTTTGCCAGCCGCTTCCACCTTGCGGAGCTTGCCGACCATGTAGGCGGCACGTGCATCAATGTTCGGGCTGCTGCGGCCATACAGGTCGAGCGCCTCTTCAAAGCCCTCAGGACGGGACAGGAATTCGTCACGGCGGGCCTGAATGCCGTCTGTCATCTTGTCGCCGAGCGCTTCGAAGCCATCCTCGGACATATCGAATGTGTGTGGGGCCGGAGGCTCGGCCTCGGGGAAAGCAAGCGCAGCGCCGCGCCCGACACCGGAAAGATCATAAGCTGCACCGAAGGCGAACATCCCCGTACGAAAAATCCGTTTCGGGAAACTCTCGGGATAGGAGGACACGCTTCCAAGGGCGGCGCCGTACCCGGCGGGCGCACTGAAATAGCGAGCGCGTTCGGTCATTGTTTCGGAGAACTGGCGCGGCTGCGGCAGCGGGTCTTCCAGAATGATCCGTTGGACACTGTCGGACTCAAGAACGGCGTCCAGCAAATAGTCCTGCTCCGCACCCGTCAGGCCAAAGACCCCAAAATTGTAAACTGACAGTCCCGGGCACCCAGCCTCAGCCGCACCGGCTTCAACCAGATCAGGCACGATGTGGTAAAATGTGCGCGACGTTCCGAGGAAGACGGTGTCGTACTCATCGGCATTTGTCTGGAAGTGTTCCAGCTTCGGCGTCAGAACCAGCATGTCCGGTGCTGGTGAGACGGACCGCAGGGTCAGCGACAGCGCCGCGCAAACCCCAGCAAAGACGAGCGCGAACAGCCCGACCAGCCGCGCGCGACCCATAAGGGTCCGCCTCGCCACAGGATCAGACAGGGTATCCAGGAGAATCATTCAGGCTCGCATGTCATATATTCGCGCAACAGGCGAACTTGGAGCAAGGCGCATGCCAGACAGGCGCGGTGTCAGTCGTCCTCGGCCACTTTCAGCGCGACGATCTCATATCCCTCATCTTTCAAGCGGCGCAGCAGCAGACGGGTGGCTTGCTCAGAATGATCGAAAGGATCATGAAGGAGGACCGTACCGCGGCCCGGACCAGCCTCGAGACCCGCCATGATGATATCGACGATCTCGCCAGCACCGTTATCCGTCCAGTCCTTTCCATCAACCGTGACCCCGATCTCAATGAGGCCGGCACTTTTCAGGACCGATGACAGTTCAGGCGTTGATGCAACGAATGGAAACCGGAAAAGCCGGGTCGCGCCCACTTCACCGAGAGCGGCATCTGTCGCGGTAACGCCATCCAGCGCGTCTTTCATGCCCTCCTCCAATGGCAGGAGCGCGAGATTGCGGTGGGTCATGCTATGACCACCGACCGAATGCCCGTTCTCGACAATTGCACGCACAACAGCCGGATGGCGACGAGAGTTGTCACCCTGAACGAAGAAGGTCGCGGTCACGCATTGCGAAGCCAGCACATTCAGGACGGACACTGTCCGGGAGCGATGCGGACCATCATCAAAGGTCAGAATGACTTCCTTGGGACCCAGCAGCGGCACAATAGGACCGGTTTCGGGTGTCACTTCCAGAGTGCGGGACACGCCAAAAGAGTCCGGGCCGCAATTTGGCGCCTGAACGCTGGGCGCTGTTCCACAGCCCGCGAGCAGGACAGCAGCGGCCCAAAAAAGATGCCTAGTCATTCTTGAACGCATACCCGGCTGACCGCACCGTGCGGATCGGATCCTTTGCCCCATCTTGGCGAAGCGCCTTGCGGAGGCGGCCAACATGAACATC
>JBCBTR010000025.1:0-15607 GCA_039818545.1 Pseudomonadota bacterium | reverse complement strand
GGGCCTGCGCTTTGCCATCCGCGAAGGCGGCCGCACCGTCGGGGCCGGCGTCGTCTCTGCCATCAAGAAATAGGACGACCCACGCCCAAACAAACCGAAACGCCGCTCCCTAACAGGAGCGGCGTTTTGATTTGAGAGGGGGGATTGTCTAGGGATTGCCACATGACAGGTACTGAAGACTTCAACGCCCTTGGGGCCGCAGGCACCGCCGCGCTCAGTGCTGGCGATGCCGTAACCGCTCGCCAGAAATTCAGGGCGATCGTCAATGCTGGCGGCGGTGACGAGACCGTCTGGCTTTTGCTGGCCCTCGCAACATCCGCATTGAATGACAGTGCGGAAACGCATGAGGCCATTGACCGGGTGCTTGCGACCCAGCCGGCGAACCTGCGCGCGCTCGTCCTGAAAGGCGATACCCTGTGGTCGGATGGCGATCATCGCGGCGCGGCCGGGTTCTACAGGCGTGTGCTGACGCTGGTGCCGGATACCAGCGCTTTGAAACCCGATGCCGTGGCCGAGATCGAGCGAATCCGGCAGGTGTACGATGCCTACACGACAAACCTCGACACGCATTTGCGCAATTACGTCCAGACGCAGGCTGGCGCGGCCACGAGCCGGCGCTTTGCGCAATCCATGGAACTCCTGTCGGAATCTGCTGAGCGCTTTGTCGAGGCCCCGCGTGCCTATTACTTCCCCGAACTGCCGGCGGTTCAGTTCTACGACACTGATGATTTCGACTGGGCTGCGCCGCTCGAAGCGCGCATCGGCGACATCGTGCAGGAATTCGAGGCTGCCATGCAGAGCGCGGCCGAGTTCAAGCCTTACATCCACACAACCGGGAACAAGCCGGTCAATCCGGATCACCCCTTGCTGGACAGCATGGACTGGAGCGCGCTGTTCCTTCAGCAGAATGGCGAGCTTATCGATGAAGTGGCGAGCCGCTTCCCGGTCGCCATGTCCGCGCTGCAGGAGACGCCGCTGGAAACGGTTCCCGGTCGTGGCCCATCGATTCTGGTGTCGCGACTTGCGCCGGGCACGCGCATCGAAGCGCATACGGGGTTCCTGAATACGCGGCTGACCTGCCACATCCCACTCAGATTGCCGGGGAAGTGCGGGCTTCGCGTCGGCAATGAGACGCGTGAATGGGAGCCGGGCAAGCTGCTCATCTTCAACGATGCGATCAATCACGAAGCGTGGAACGATAGCGGCGAGGATCGCTATGTCATGATCTTCCAGGTCTGGCGGCCCGAGCTCACCATGGATGAACGCGCACTGGTCTCAAGCCTGCTTCAGGGGATCGATTCCTACAGCGCGGAATAACTCTCGCGTTTCCTGCATCTCGCCATATTGCGCAGATCGCGGGTTTGAGGCACATAAGCGCCTCGCCTGTAGGGGTATAGCTCAGTTGGTAGAGCATCGGTCTCCAAAACCGAGGGTCCCGGGTTCAAGTCCTGGTGCCCCTGCCAGGCGGATCACTTGTAAACCCTGAAGAGTTGTGGCGCTGGCTGGCGGTCTAACGTGGCGTCAGGCTTTTCCACAGGCCGGCTCTCATCTTATCCTCCAGGCAGGACGCGTTGGAGGACGGGATCATGGCCGA
The DNA here is from genome assembly GCA_039818545.1 of Pseudomonadota bacterium. Lineage (GTDB taxonomy): Bacteria > Pseudomonadota > Alphaproteobacteria > Caulobacterales > Hyphomonadaceae > JANQQC01. Next base: position 14,013 of record JBCBTR010000025.1, on the reverse strand, counting down.
TTCAGACACTGCAGACCTTGTAGATTTTGATCCGGATGAGCTGCGGGACCGATACCGCGCCGAACGCGACAAGCGTGTCCGCACGGACGGCAACGAACAATATGTCGAGATGGCCGGGCAGTTCGCCCACTATATTGATGATCCCTATACAGCACCGACTGAACGCGCCCCCGTCACCAATCATGTCGAGGTGGTGATTGTTGGTGGCGGGTTTGGCGGCCTGCTCGCCGGCGCGCGGCTGCGCGATGCCGGGTTCGAGGATATCCGCGTTATCGAGAAGGGCGGCGAGTTTGGCGGCACCTGGTACTGGAACCGCTACCCCGGCGCGGCCTGCGATATTGAGAGCTATATCTACCTGCCGCTGCTGGAGGAGACCGGTTACATACCGGTGGAGAAGTACTCCCGTGCGCCGGAGATTCTCGAGCATTCCGCCCGCATCGCCAGGCACTACAATCTCTATGACAATGCGCTGCTCCAGACGGAAATCACGGAGTTGAAGTGGAATGAAGACGCCTCGCTCTGGACCATCGAGTCCAATCGCGGCGACCGCTTCACCGCGAAATATGTGATCCTCTCCAGCGGGCCGCTGCACAGGCCGAAGCTTCCCGGCATTCCCGGCGTGGAAGGCTTCAAGGGCCATTCTTTTCACACCAGTCGCTGGGATTATGAATACACGGGCGGCACGTCGCGTGGCGGCCTGACAGGGCTGAAGGGTAGGCGGGTCGGCATTATCGGGACAGGCGCGACGGCGGTTCAGTGCGTGCCGCATCTGGCGGAGACAGCGGAGGAGTTGTTCGTCTTCCAGCGCACGCCATCCTCAATCGATGTACGCAACAATCACGAGACCGATCCGGAATGGGCGGCCTCGCTGGAGCCCGGCTGGCACCGTCACCGGATGGAGAATTTCAACACTCTTGTTTCTGGCGGGTTCGCGCCGGAAGATCTCGTGAATGATGGCTGGACAGACATCATCCGCAACCTGCTTTTCATCGCGAGCCAGGGGAACAATCAGGAGCTCTCGCCTGAGAAGCTCGCCGAGATTGCCGAGCTCGCAGATTTCAAGAAGATGGAGCAGATCCGCTCGCGTGTGGATGAGGTGATCACCGACAAGTCGACGGCTGAGGCGCTGAAGCCCTGGTATCGCCAGTTCTGCAAGCGGCCCTGTTTCCATGATGAGTATCTGGCCGCGTTCAACCGGCCGAACGTCACCCTCGTCGATACGAAGGGGCAGGGCGTCGAGCGGATCACGGAGAACGCCATCATCGCCAATGGCGAGACTTACGAAATCGACTGCCTGATCTATGCGACGGGCTTCGAGGTTGGCACGAGCTATACGCGCCGGTCAGGCTTTGAACTGGAAGGCCGTGGCGGCAGGACCCTGACCGAGACATGGGACAATGGCATGCGCTCCCTGCACGGCATGCATGTGCGCGGGTTTCCGAACGCGTTCGTCATGGGTCCGGCGCAGGCAGGCTTCACGGCGAACTATCCGCACCTGCTGGATGAGCAGGCCGTGCATCTCGCCTATCTCATTTCGGAGGCGAACAAGCGTCAGGCCAAGACCGTTGAGGTGAGCGAGGCCGGTGAGCAGGGCTGGGTTGATACGATCAACGAGAAGGCGATCCTTCGGGCGAAGTTCCTCGAGGAATGCACGCCCGGCTACTACAACAATGAAGGCAAACCCGGTGATCGCAGCGCTCAGGATGGGCCATATGGCGGCGGGCCGATCGAGTATTTCACTCTGCTGGACAAGTGGCGTGAGCGTGGTGAACTGGACGGGCTCGAGCTGACCTAGGCGGCCTGCCGGATCATCTGGTCGCTGTTTATGGAGAGTGGCAGCGCGGTGAGACCGCGAAGCCCCGCCCGCCGGATCCAGCGCAGGCTGGACTCTTCAACAGCAAGTCCAAGCTGCGGCCAGCGCGTGAACAGGCGCTCGAGACCGATCTCGGCTTCGGCTTTGGCGAGATGGATGCCGAGGCACAGGTGCATGCCGCCGCCAAACCCCATCTGGCGGTTCTTCTCCCGGTGAATGTCGAACATGCTCGGGTTTTCGAACTCGCGCGGGTCCATGTTCGCTGCGGCGAGCATGGCCATGACCTTGTCGCCCTTCTTGAACGACCGACCGAAGAGTTCAGTGTCTTCGCGGATAAAGCGCGGTTTCGTCATCTGAACTGGCGAGTTGTAGCGCATCAGCTCATCCACTGCGCCACGCGCCAGCGCCCAGTCGGCACATAGCTCTTCGCGGACGCCTGTCTGCCGGATCAGCGTCAGCACCGCTGTCGAGAGAAGGTGGGTTGTGGTCTCATGGCCGGCGACGAAGAGCACGAAGATGTTTGCGAGCAGCTCGTCTTCGCTCAACCGATCGCCGTCTGCTTCGGCCTGAACGAGCTGGGTGATCAGGCCGGGGGCCGGATCGACGCGTCGCCGCTCCACCTCCGCGCGCAGATAGGACATGATCTTCCTGAGGCTCGGCAGCAGCGTCACCATGCTGATCACCGACTTCGCATTGGTGACGTTCTCCATCCAGCGCATGAATTTCGGCCGGTCGTCGAGGGGCAGCCCGAGCAGCTCGCAGATTACCATCAGCGGCAGAGGCCGGCAGAATCCCTCAACGAGGTCTGGTGTGTCGCTGCGTTCCATGTCGTCGATCAACTGGTCAGCCAGCGTTGTGATGGCGGGCCGGAGCGCGTCGATCTCGATGGCGCGGAACGGCCCATCGGCGAGCTTGCGCAGGCGGCGATGATCGGGGTCGTCCTGCGTCAGCATGTTCCTGCCAAGCAGCTGGAACGTCTTCGGAAGCCAGCGCAGGCCGAATTGCGATTTCAGACCGGCATTGCGCCCGTCGACCGCGAACAGGGTCTTGTCCTTGAGGACATGCATCGCCGCATCGAATTGGGTCGCGAAGGCCATCTTCCCGAGGATTGGGATTTTCAGATCAACAAAGGGGCCGGCCTGCACGAGTGCACTGAGAGTGTCATGCGGTGCGCGTTTGAACGCCTCGCTGGTGATGTCGAACCGGGCCATGCCCGACTATACCATAGTCAGGACAGGCGAACCCACGCCCCGGGCGCTTTGCTATTGTAGCCAAGGGCTGTGTAGGCCGCATCGATCAGGCTCTGGCCGCGATCATTCAGGAGCAGGCCGTTGCCCATTCGATTCATCGTGTAGCTGAAAGCGAGACCGCATTCCGGATCGGCAAAGCCGATGGAGCCGCCCGCACCGACATGGCCGAAGGCTTTGTCGCCGATGATCGCGCTCATCTGATCGCCCATTGGATAGGCGCGATTGTCCATCGACTTCATGAAGCCTGAAGCAAAACGCGTTGGGGCCAGCAGGGTGAAATCCTGATTGGTCGCGGTGGACACCATGCCCATATGAGCGAGCCGTTCTGATGAGACGAGCGAGCCATCATTCGTGGCAAGCGGCGTGTACATGGCGACCTGTCCGCGGGCATTGGAGATGCCGCCGCCGCCGCCAATCTGGGCGCGATGCCCGTCGGCGTCGTTCGGCCCCCAGCCGCCCGTGTTCAGGAAGGAGAGATGCTGGACCGATTGCGGGTCCGTGATGAGTTTCAATGAGAAGTCCGACATGGGCTGCGTCGGGTCCGGCATGAACGGAATGATCGGCGCGATGGTGTGGTTGAAATCGTCAGGTATGCCGATCCAGAAATCTGCGCCGGTCGTGGAGGCGACTTCGTCCTGGAAGAATTGTTGCAGCGACTTGCCGGAGACGCGGCGCACAAGCTCGCCAACCGTCCAGCCGAAGTTGACCATGTGGTAGCCATTGCGCGTGCCGGGCTCCCAATGAGCTTCTTCGTCTTCCATGCGCTTGATCATGTAATCCCAGTCGAGGAAGCCACCTTCCTTCACGGGCTCTCGCAGAGCCGGGACGGCGCTTTCATGGTTCAACATCATCTGAACCGTGGTCTTCTCTTTTCCGTTCTTGGCGAACCCCGGCCAGTACTTTGAGACCGGTGCAGCCAGCTCCAGCTCGCCCCGGTCGATAAGTATATGCGCGCACAGGGCGACGGCGGCCTTGGTGCAGGAAAAGACGATGGAGACGGTGTTCTCTTCCCACGGCGTCTCGGTGGTCGGGTCGGCCATGCCACCCCAGAGATCGACGAGGGTTTCACCATTCACACTCAGGCAGACTGATGCGCCGACTTCTTCCCGTTCGGCGAAATTCTTCTCGAACTCTGATTTGACAGCCTCGAACTTCGGATCGCAGCGGCCGGATACTGTCGTCATGAAAGGGGTCTCCCAACGGGTGAATTCTGAGCTTCCGCTCTGAGTCTGTCCAATGTGCGCAGGTTCTCTTCATGACCCTGCTTGTCGATCTTGTAGAAGCTGACGGCGATGATCATGCATGTCCAGAGGATGAGCAGTGTCGGCGCGTAGGCGATCCCAAGCCGCCACAGCGCATCTTCGGCCACCTGACCGGGCACTGCATTCTCGGGCAGGGCCGCGAAGGCGATCACGAAGCCTGCGACGAAGGCCCCGACGCCCTGTGTCGATTTTCGGATAAAGGTCACCGCAGCGAAAAAGACGCCTTCGGAGCGCCGGCCCGTCTTGATTTCGCTCTGCTCCACAAGGTCAGCGATCATGGAGGCGAACAGGGCCTGCAGCGCGACGATGAGGCCGATATCGATGACGTTGATGGTTGCCAGAAGCGGGAAGAGGATGGGATCGCCATTCTCCGGCAGCAGGCCTGCGAGCCTGAGAAGGACCGGAGCCGGGGCCATGGAAAAGGCGACGATGCCCAGCGCGATCACGGCCTTCTTCTTGCCGAGCCAGCGCGACATAATCGGCGCGAGGATAAAGCCGATCAGCGCCGACACAAAGACAAGCGCGACCCAGATGAGGCGCTGCGCCGGCGTAAACTCCCAGAAATAGGCGAGCATGTAGAAGGCGAGAGCAGCTGCCACACCGGTCGCGATTGCGCCGAACAGTGCCGCCAGGAACAACGCCACGAAGGACTTCTCCGACAGGGTCTCGAAAATCTCCTTGAAAAGACGTCCGACGGTCATCTTCCGCTTCGGCGGCGGTGCCGCGAGATGCGGAATGCGGGAATGCGTTCCCAGCGCGCACACCATGATCGACAAAAACATGAGCGACGAGGCGATGATTCCGTAGGTGGCATAGCCATCGCGGTTCAGAATGCCGTCTGTGTATTCCGGCGTCGGCAGGAGCAGGAAGGCGAACATCAGCACGGTGAGCAGGTTTCCAACGACCCACGCGAAGAACAGCCGGAAGGATTGGAGCGAGGTTCGCTCATCATATTGCTGGCTGAGTTCGGCCGTGAGCGCCGAGCTTGGCGTCTCGTAGAAAGTGATGAGGGTGCGGATGAAGATCGACAGCACCAGCACAAAAAGAAACAGCCCCGTTTCAGACAGGGCTGGTGGGTTCCACAAAAGAAAGTAGCTCGCAGCGACCGGCACCGCGGCGGCATACATAAACGGATGGCGGCGGCCCCATTTCGAGCGCCAATTGTCGGAGATGTAGCCAACCAGTGGGTCGCTGATTGCATCGAAAACCAGGGACAGTAGAAGCGCCAGTCCGATGAGCCGCGTATCGACGCCGAGCACCTGCCCGTAAAAGATCATCAGGAAGTAGTCGAAGCCGTTATTCTTTACGCCGTACGCGGCGGCTCCGAATCCGTAGGCGGCCTTCGTCCATGTGGACAGCGGTTTCGCGTCGGCGCGCGGCTCTGGCGCAGATACCGTCAAACGCATATCTCCCGTGCCTGTCACGCCTCTCTAGAGTTGGTGCGTGTCCAGTCACTTTTAACGATGGTCGATATGAAGGCGCTGTGTCCAGCCTTCCTCAACGGCACCTTTAGGCCTGGACATGATCTTTCGCTGGACTTCGCGCCTCTGCGCTCTCTATCAGGAGCAATCAAACCGATGACGAGGTTCTCAGCCAATTGCCCGCCCTGACTGAAACATCCGATGACCTGCGTCTGGCGCTGCGACGGCTCGCCAAGGCTGTTGTGGTTATCTCGCTGGTTGAAGAGGGGGAACGCAAGGCTCTGGTCGTAACCGCTGTTAGCGAGCTAAGCCTCGATCCGCCCTCAATGGTTGTTTGCGTGAACCGGCTGGCATCGCTTTATCCGGCGATGGCCAAGAAGACGCCATTCTGCCTGAACATTCTCGATGCCGACCACGAAGCGCTGGCTGTGCGGTGTGTGGCCGAGGCGCAGGGCGAGATGCGGTTCGGGCTCGGCGAATGGGGTGTCTCCGATGACGGTGTGCCATACCTGACCGATGCGCAGGCCAACATGTTCTGCGAAACGCGGGCCTCGCTCAGCCACGGCAGTCATGATCTTTTCATCGCCGAGGTCACCGGTGCATTGACCAGCGGGGAGGTCGATCCGCTGATCTATACCGATGGCCGATACGGTCGTTTTGCACCGCATGAGGACTGACGGATGAACGAGCCGGTCTGCGTTGCCTCGACAGGCTGCATGCTCGGCGAAGGGCCGCTCTGGAGCCCGTCGGAGCAATTGCTGTGGTGGGTCGATATCCGGCGCGCAAAGCTCCACCGTTACAATCCCGCGACAGAGAACACCCGGCGGTATGATCTGCCGATCCGCGCGTCGGCCATTGCCCTGCACCATGGCGGCTTCATCATGGTTGGCGACCGGGAAGGTGGCCTCTACGACCCTTCCACTGAAGCCTATGAGCGCAAATTCGTGCTGGAGGACGAACCGGTCTCCGTGCGCACCAATGATGGCGGAGCTGCGCCGGATGGCTCCTTCTGGTTCGGCGTTATGGATGACTCTGAATCTGAGGTGTGCGGCCGTTACTACCGCGTCGCGCCGGATTTTTCGGTGTCCCAGCTCAAGCTGCCCCCCGTCATGGTGACGAACACGTTCCGGTTCTCGCCCGACAACCAGATCTTCTACACCTGCGACAGCGCCGAGCAGGAGATATTTGCCCATGATTATGATGCCGCGACGGGCGCACTCACAGACAGGCGCGTGTTTGCGACCACCGACGATGGTGGTGGCTATCCGGATGGAAGCGCGGTCGATGCAGAGGGCTATCTCTGGAATGCCCAATGGGACGCGGCTCGTATTGTGCGGTATGCTCCGGATGGTCGGATTGATCGGATCGTGAACATGCCTGTGGCGCGCCCGACCAGCTGTGCGTTTGGCGGAAAAGGGCTGGGCACGCTCTTCATAACCACTGCCAGAGTGGGGCTTTCAGAGGATGCGCTGGAGGAACAACCCTTCGCCGGAGGTCTGTTCGCGATGAATGTGGACACGCCCGGCGCACCGCAACGCGTGTTTGGCGACGCCTGATCTGCTTGGGGGCCTTGAATCATCGGTCATTCGAGGGCAAATACCGATCATTCCCAAATCGAATTATTCGTGGACGGACGCGGCGGGAACCGCTAACCCCGCGTGCAATCGAAAGAGAGCCCGATGGCCGATAACGAAAAGAAACAGAGGATCGGACCGATCACCTTCGCGCGCCAGGTGCGCACAGAAGGATCAAAGGTCACCTGGACATCGCGTCAGGAAACGATCGCTGCAACAATCATGGTCGTCATCATGTCGATCATCGTTGCTCTGTTCCTGTTCGCAACCGACCTCGTTATTGGCACTGTGGTCCGCTGGATCACCGGTCTCGGATAAGACATTTCAAGGAGCGCCCGCTTATGGCTGAGGCCAAATGGTACATCGTCCACGCCTACTCGAACTTTGAGAAAAAGGTCGCCTCGTCGATTCGCGAGCAGGCCGAGATGAAGAATCTCGATCACCTGATCGAGGAAATCGAAGTGCCGACCGAAGAAGTCGTCGAGGTGGCGCGTGGCAAGAAGCGCACCGTGGAGAAGCGATTCTTCCCCGGCTATGTGCTGATGAAGACGCAGCTCACCGATGATGTCTATCACCTCGTGAAGGACACGCCGAAAGTGTCTGGCTTCCTCGGGGCCGATGGCGGCAAGCGTCCGCTGGCCGTACCGCAGCGCGAAGTCGACCGCATTCTCGGCACGTCCGACGACACGACCGAGCGCGTCCGCCCGTCCATTACTTACGAGATTGGTGAGCAGGTTCGCGTCAATGACGGCCCGTTCCAGGGCTTCGAAGGCGGCGTCGAGGAAATCGACGAAGAGAATGCACGCCTGAAAGTCACCGTGTCGATCTTCGGCCGGGCCACCCCGGTCGATCTCGAATTCGATCAGGTCGACAAGATCTAGTCTTTTTCTGGCATTACCGCGCAAGTCCAGTCGATAGACGGCGTGCCGACAAAGCGCGCCATTCGCTCAAGCTCGGCGTCCAGTTTGCGCTGCCGGGCCGGGGGCCATGCCACGCCGGGTTCGGCCCAGAGCCGGCTGACGGTCAGCGTTCCCTTGGCGCGGTCGGCCTTGGCTTCGATGCGGCCGACGAAACGATCGCCTTCGAGCAGCGGGTACACATAGTAGCCCCAGCGCCGTTTTGCGGCCGGCACGAAAATCTCGATCCGATACTCAAACCCGAAGAGCCGGGCGAGGCGGGTCCGGTCTCTGATGACCGGATCGAACGGGTTGAGAATCCGAAGCCGGGAGGTTGGCGGCGGCGTGGCGGCAAGGCGGGCTTCCAGATCGAGCGGGGCGAGCGCCTTGGTGACCGAACCGTCCGCGCATTTGATCTCCACGGTCTGTAGGGCGTTCCCCTGCGCAGCGGCCCAGTGCTTCACCTCTTTCAGGTCAGCAGCTTCCCAGAAGCGCATGATGTCGCCCTCTGTCCCAAAGGCGAGCCGTTGCAGTGCAGCCCGGCATAGCCAGTCGACCTGCTCTTCGTCCTCGCGTTCATCGCTACGGACGTGGTCTGGGATCACGCGTTCGGAGAGGTCGTAGAATTTCTGGAAGTTATCGCGGTGCGAGGTCGAGAGCTCTCCGGCATACCACATGTAATCCAGCGCCAGCTTGTGCGGCGGGCGTCGCCACATATCCTTTGGGCCTTCAATCTTGGTGTCGAAATGCTTGGTGCAGAGCGGGCCTTCCTCGGCGATGCGTTCCTTGATCAGGTTGCGGCCATCGGCGTCGAGCATGCCGCGATGCCATTCCCATTTCCGCACCTTGGCTTCCATCCGCCGGAACTGGCGTCTCCACATCGGATAGAACGACATCGGCAGGACCGAGGCATCATGCGTGAAATGCTCGAATACGGCGCGCTCCCCGGCGAGCAGCTTGTTCAGCATGGGTTCGCGATAATTCTGGTTGCGGCTCCACAGGATGTGGTGATGCGCGCGCGCGATGACGCGGATTGTATCGAGCTGAACAAAGCCGAGCCGCTCGACCATGGCAGAGAGATCCAGTGTGCCTGTGGGCATGGCCGACAGACCCTGCGCATCGAGCCACAGACGCCGGGCGTCGCGATTGGAGAGGGTAAGCACCATTTCCACAGACTGGAACCGGAATGCAGTAAACGAAAGCGCGCGGGTGACATCATGCACAGGAAAATGCCCGGACGCTTCCGCATCCGGGCACCGGGCCTGTCTCAATGACAGATCCTTCCCCTTGGCCCAATGTGTGGTCTTAGTCCGCGAGCATGGCGCGTAGCATCCAGGCTTGTTTCTGGTGGATACGCAGCCGCTCGACGAAAATGTCTTCGGTTGCCGGGTCGCCGACCTCGGACGCGGCTTTCGCCCCTGCGGCGAGTTCATCCGCCAGTGTTTCATGGTCGCCAGCCAGCGTTTCGATCATGCACTCGGTCGAGACCGGGTTATCGTCGAAAGGCTGAATGTTCGTGGCCTCGGTCAGGGCCGCAAAGTTCATCGGCGCTCGGATGCCGAGGGCGCGGATACGTTCGGCCAGATCATCAATGGCTTCGAAGAGATCCTTGTACTGGTTTTCTGTCAGATCGTGGATCGACTTGAAGAGCGGCCCGGAGACATTCCAGTGCGCGGCCTGTGTTTTCACCATCAGGGTGTAAGAGCCGGCAAGGGCGCGCAGGGTCATGCCTGCGAGATTCTGGCGCTGTTCATCGTCCAGCATCAGGCCTGGTTTGGGTTCGTTTTCGGTTGTCTGTCGGAGTAATGCGACATTCATAGTGTTTTCCTTTTCTTGTTTGCGGATGTTTGGGGGCAGATTGGAGCGATGCTTAAAAAGCGCCTGCTGCGACAATCGCCGCGCCCAGAACAAATCCGGCTGAGAGTATGATTGAGCCAAGCAGTACATGTTGGGACAGCTTTCGCGTCTCGGCTTGGCGTGCAGTTTCGGTCGATAGGGTATTCGCGGGGGTCATAGGGGTCCTTCTGTTGCGACAGTCTCTAATGAACTGACACCTATGATGTTGTATTTGTTCAATAAAATATCAAGCGCTTCAGCCGGAATAACAAGACTGTCCCGGTCTTTGCGCGCTGAGCGGGACAGTTTCCCGCTGATGTCGATATAGCGGGAAATCATCCCGGCAGGATCAGAAAATCAGATGGCGGGCTGGATCGGGCCGTGGGCGCGGCCATGCACGAACTGGTCGACATAGTCATTGCCGGAGGCATCGATCTGGGCAGCTGGCCCCCGCCAGATGATCTCGCCTTCATAGAGCATGGCGATCTCATCGGCGATCTTTCGGGCCGACGACATGTCATGCGTGATCGAGATCGTGGCGGCACCGAGGGCCTTTACCTGCTCGATGATCAGATCGTTGATCGCATCGGCTGTGATCGGGTCGAGGCCAGTGGTGGGCTCATCGAAGAAGATGAGGTCCGGCTCTGAGATGATGGCACGCGCGAGGCCGACCCGTTTCTGCATGCCGCCGGAGAGCTCTGCCGGATAAAGATCGGCCACGTCGCTCCCAAGGCGAACCTTGCGCAGCGTCTCGATGGCCCGCTCCCGGGCTTCGCGGCGTTTCATGCGTTCGGCCTGTACCAGCCGGAAGGAGACGTTCTCCCAGACCGTCAGGCTGTCGAACAGCGCGCCGGACTGAAACAGCATGCCGACACGGGCGCGCATGGCTTCGCGTGTCTTGCCCTGATCCCGGGTGACATCCACGCCATCAAACTCGATAACGCCCTGTTCGGGCGTCATCAGGCCGAGCGCGTTCTTCAGCATCACGGACTTGCCCGAGCCTGACCCGCCGAGAATGACGAGGGACTGTCCGCGCTGGACGTCGATGTTCACGCCCTTGAGTACCGCCTTCGGCCCGAACGATTTGTGCACGTCCGTCATTTTGAGAATGGGCTGCGTCATAGGCCAATCCTCACAAAGAGCGTGGACAGGATGTAGTTGAAGGCCAGCACAAGCACCGCCGCGCCGACCATGGACAGCGTCGCCGCCCGGCCAACGCCGGTTGCGCCGGCTTGTGACTTATCGCCGTGATAGCAGCCCATCAGCGCAATCACGCCGCCGAACACGACCGCCTTGATCAGGCCGACCGTGATGTCTTCCTGCGTCACGAAATCGAGCGTGTTGCGCAGGTATGTGGTCGAATCAAAGCCCAGTGAGAAGACCGAAACGGCCCAGCCGCCCATCACGCCGATAATGTTCGCCACAACCACCAGCAGCGGCAGGGTCACAAGGCCCGCCAGGAAGCGCGGCGCATAGAGATAGCGGTATGGATTGGCCGACAGGGTCTTCAGCGCGTCGATCTGCTCAGTGACGCGCATCGCCCCGATCTCGGCGGCAATGCCGGCCGACACCCGGCCTGCAAGCATCAGCCCCGTAATCGTTGCACCGAGTTCCCGCGTGATCCCGAGCACGACGATGTTTGGCACGAACTGTTCGGCCCCGTAGCGCGAGCCGCCCGTATAGATGTTCAGCGCCAGCGCCGCGCCGATAAAGATCGAGGAGAGCCCGACCACCGGCAGCGAGTAGAAGCCGATCCGGACCATCTGCCGCCAGATTTCCGCGAAGTACCAGCGCGGAGAGAACGCCGCCGCTTTCACACGGCCGGCAAACAGCGACAGTCGCCCGGCTTCTGCGAAGAAGCCCAGCGTTGCCGCGCCGATCCAGCCCAGTGGATTGGGAAACCCGACTTTGGCTTTGCTACTCATAGATACGCTCCACGCGGGGCCCCAGTCCTGTTATCAGCTCGTAGCCGAGCGTGCCGGCGCAGTCAGCCTGTTCTTCGAGATTGGCGGCCGTGCCGATGAATTCAATACGCGCGCCCGGCTCGGCCAGCTTTCTGGCTCCGGTCACGTTCAGTGTCGTCAAATCCATGGAAATTCGGCCAAGAATAGGGCAACGCACCCCGCCAAGCACACCAAAGCCGGAATTCGAGGCCGATCGCGGCAGCCCGTCCGCATATCCGAGCGCGACTGTTGCAAGCAGGCAGTCGTGCTCCAGAGCCCGCGTTGCCCCGTAGCCAACCGTCTCGCCGGCATGCCCGGTGTGAACGGATAGGATCGGCGCGGTGAGCGTCAGGCCCGGCTTGAGCTCAGCACCTGCCGGCGGATGACTGCCGCCATAAAGCGCAATGCCCGGTCGGGTCAGATCGAAGGCATAGTCGCCGCCCAGATAACAGCCCGCGCTATTGGCAAGGCTCGCCGGGATGCCCGGAAAGTGGCGAACAATGTCTGCGAACGCCTTGAGTTGCTGTGAATTTTTCGCATGGCCCGGCTCATCCGCGCAGGCGAGATGAGACATGACATGCGCTACATCCAGTTCATTGCCCGCGGTTGCCAGCTCGCCGGCGATCTCCGGTCGGAGACCGAGCCGGTTCATCCCTGTGTCGAATTTCAGCGCGATCGGCGCATCAAGACCCGCACTGCGCCAGATATCCAATTGTGCCGGCGTATTGATGACCGCGCGCAGCCCCGCTTCGGAGTACATATGGAAGTCGTCGTCGTCGGGCCCATTGAGCACATAGATGCCGGGTGCATTGCCGACGGCACGGCGCACCTCGACACCCTCGCTGGCATGCGCGGTGAAGAATGTCCGGCAGCCTGCCTCCGAGAGCGCTTGCGCAACCTGCGCAGCGCCATGGCCGTATCCGCCAGCCTTGACGACCGCCCCCGTCTCGGACGCTGCATTCAAAGCGTTCAGTGTCCGCCAATTGGCGACCACGTTCGCAAGATGCACGTGTGCTGTCGGGCCGGAACTCATCGGCGCGATTTAGGCCGGTTTGCGGGCTTTGTCAGCCGTTGCTTACTCTGATGGTCCGCGCCGGGAACCGCCTTCGCGCCGGGCCAGGAAGGCGAGGCGTTCGAACAGCGCGACATCCTGCTCGTTCTTGAGCAGTGCGCCGTGCAGGGGCGGGGTCAGTTTCTCAGGGTTCTGCTCGCGCAGCGCCTCAAGATCCATGTCCTCGTTCATCAGCAGTTTCAGCCAGTCGAGCAGCTCTGATGTCGACGGCTTTTTCTTCATGCCTGGCACTTCGCGCATGGAGTAGAACGTCGTCAGCGCCTCTTTCACCAGTTTCTGCTTCACGCCCGGATAGTGAACGTCGACGATGTCGCGCATCGTCTGTTCATCCGGGAACTTGATGAAGTGGAAGAAGCAGCGGCGCAGGAAAGCGTCCGGCAGTTCTTTTTCATTGTTGGAGGTGATGATCACGATGGGGCGCTGCTTTGCGCTGACCGTCTCATCGGTCTCGTAGACATAGAATTCCATCCGGTCGAGCTCCTGCAGGAGGTCATTCGGAAATTCGATGTCAGCCTTGTCGATTTCATCGATCAGCAAAATCGGACGCTGCTCCGATGTGAACGCTTCCCACAGTTTGCCCTTCTTGATGTAGTTGCGGACATCCTTGGCGCGCTCTTCGCCCATTTGTCCATCGCGCAAACGAGACACGGCGTCATATTCGTACAAGCCTTGTTGAGCTTTGGTGGTCGATTTGATGTGCCATTCGATCAGCGGCACGCCGAGGGCTTTGGCGACTTCGATCGCCAAAACCGTTTTACCGGTGCCTGGTTCGCCCTTCACCAGAAGTGGGCGTTCCAATTGGATTGCTGCGTTTACCGCAACGCGCAGATCCTCTGTGGCGACGTAATTCTCTGTGCCTTCAAACCGCATAATCTGTATACCATCCTCGCTCGAGCTCTGGTCGAGACAATACGTCGGACGAAAGCCAGGGCAAGCGTGACGCTGC
>JBCBTR010000024.1:0-15830 GCA_039818545.1 Pseudomonadota bacterium | reverse complement strand
TTCGGCGTCACCCACTGCCCCGGCCACACCCCCGGCCATGTCGTGATCTATCAGCAGGAAGGTCAGCTGGCCTTCGTTGGCGATGTGTTGTTCCGCGGTTCGATCGGGCGCACCGATTTTCCGCGCGGCAACCACCAGCAGCTGATCGACTCGATCACCTCCAAGCTCTGGCCGCTCGGCAAGGACATGCGCTTCGTGCCCGGCCATGGGCCAATATCCACCTTCGGGCAGGAGCGTGTGGATAACCCGTATGTCGCCGATCAGGTTACTGGCCTGCGCTAGCGTTCGGGACGCCGATCATGACCCTTCAGGACACGCCTCGCATCCGCTCCATCCTGGAAATGGAACGCCAGCTCGGCGAAGGCAACTGGGACGCCGCCGGTGAGCACTTCACACCGGACGTCCAGTATCATGTTGGCGCGCAGCCGCCGCGACACGGGATTGATGGCATTCGGAACTATATGGCCCGTCAGGTGCAGCTCGTCCGCTGGGACGGCCATACGCCACGCCTGATGCTTGAGACCGGCGACACGGTGATCATCGAAGTCGACAGTCACTTCTTTCGTCATGCGGACGAGACAGCCTTCATCCTGCCCTGCACCGACATTTACAGGTTTGATGGCGAACGCATCGCCAATTGGCGCGTCTACGCAGACCTTTCGGCCTTCCACGCCTGAGCGGTTCCACAGGGATCTGCGCGCCAGCGCGATCTTTCCTTGCAGAACACCGCCGGACCCCGCTATAGCCCAGCCGTTTGCCCAACTGCCATTCGAGGACCCCGCTCATGCCGAAGCGCGACGATATCAAGTCCATCCTCGTGATCGGTGCCGGGCCCATCATTATCGGACAGGCCTGCGAGTTCGACTATTCCGGCGTGCAAGCGATCAAGGCGCTTAAAGACGAGGGCTATCGCGTCATCCTCGTGAATTCGAACCCCGCCACGATCATGACCGATCCGGACATGGCGGACGCAACATATATCGAACCGATCACGCCCGACTTCGTCGAGAAGATCATCGCGGCGGAAAAACCGGACGCCCTGCTGCCGACCATGGGCGGGCAGACCGCGCTCAACTGCGCGCTCGACCTGCAATATGCCGGCATTCTGAAAAAGTACGGCGTGGAACTGATCGGGGCGAAGGCGGAAGCCATCGAGATGGCGGAGGACCGCAAACTCTTCCGCGAGGCGATGGACAGGATCGGTCTTGAGAATCCGCGGGCCGAAATCATCGCTTCCCCGAAACGCGACGATGGCAGCTATGACCGGCTTGCGGGCCTTCAGGCCGCAATGGACGCGCTCGACACAGTCGGCCTGCCCGCCATTATCCGCCCGGCCTTCACCCTCGGCGGCACAGGCGGCGGCGTCGCTTACAATATCGAACAGTATGAAGAGATCTGCCGGTCCGGGCTGGCTGCCTCTCCAATGGCGCAAATCCTCGTGGATGAGAGCCTGCTCGGCTGGAAAGAGTATGAAATGGAGGTGGTCCGCGACAAAGCCGACAATGCGATCATCATTTGCTCCATCGAGAATATCGACCCGATGGGGGTTCACACAGGCGACTCGATCACTGTCGCTCCGGCCCTGACGCTGACCGACAAGGAATACCAGATCATGCGCAATGCCTCTCTGGCAGTGCTGCGCGAGATCGGCGTGGAGACGGGCGGGTCGAACGTGCAGTTCGCGGTGAACCCGGAAGACGGCCGGCTCGTCGTGATCGAGATGAACCCGCGCGTGTCACGCTCCTCTGCGCTGGCCTCCAAGGCGACCGGCTTCCCGATTGCCAAGATCGCCGCCAAGCTCGCCGTCGGATACACGCTGGACGAGCTCGACAATGACATTACGGGCGTTACGCCGGCCTCCTTCGAGCCGACGATTGATTATGTCGTCACAAAAATTCCGCGCTTTGCTTTCGAGAAGTACAAAGGGGCAGAGCCCGTCCTGACCACGGCAATGAAGTCGGTCGGCGAGGCGATGGCGATTGGCCGGAACTTTCAGGAAAGCCTGCAAAAGGCGCTCTGCTCTCTCGAAACCGGCCTGTCCGGCCTCGACGAAATTGAGTTCGAGAGCGAAGACGCCCTCCGTCAGGGCCTGACGACCCCGACCCCGACCCGCCTCTGCGCCGTCGCGCAGGCCCTGCGGACCGGCATGAGTGTCGAGACCGTCTACGACTTGACCCGCATCGACCTCTTCTTCCTGCGCCAGATCGCAGAGCTGGTTGAAATCGAAGAGGCCGTGCGCCGGGATGGGCTTCCGACGACGCGCAGTGCATTCATCGACCTTAAGGGAAAAGGGTTCTCAGACGCCCGGCTCGCCCTGCTGACGGAAAAAACCGAAGCCGCCATGCGCAAGGCCCGGCACAAGCTGGATGTGCGCCCGGTCTACAAGCGCATCGATACCTGCGCTGCCGAGTTCGCGGCCAAGACGCCATACCTCTATTCGACTTACGAACACCCCGCCTACGGCGAAACACAAGCCGATTGCGAAGCCGGTGTGTCGACCCGCAGGAAAGCGATCATTCTGGGCGGCGGGCCGAACCGGATCGGGCAGGGTATCGAGTTTGACTATTGCTGCTGCCACGCCGCCTTTGCCATGGCCGATATCGGCGTTGAGTCGATCATGGTGAACTGCAATCCGGAAACGGTCTCGACCGATTACGACACCTCAGACCGGCTCTATTTCGAACCGCTGACGGATGAGCACGTGCTGGAAATCGTCCACAAGGAACAGAGCGCCGGGGAGCTGGCCGGCGTCATCGTCCAGTTCGGCGGACAGACGCCTCTGAAGCTGGCAAGCCTGCTCGATGCGGAAAACATACCCATCCTGGGTACGCAATCAAAATCCATCGACCTTGCTGAAGACCGCGAACAATTCCAGGCCTTGCTGAATGAGATCGGCTTGAAGCAGGCCCCCGGAGCCATCGCGCGGTCGGTCAAGGAAACCATCGCGGCCGCCGAGCAGATCGGCTTCCCGGTCATGTTGCGCCCATCCTTTGTCCTGGGCGGACGCGGCATGGAAGTCGTTCGGGATATGGATGACCTCAAGCGGTATGTGAACGAGGCCGTGAAGGTGACCGGCAAGCAGCCACTCCTGATTGACCGGTATCTGGCAGACGCCATCGAAGTGGACGTCGACGCTCTGTGCGATGGCCATGACGTCCATGTTGCCGGCGTCATGGAGCATATTGAGGAGGCCGGGGTCCACTCTGGAGACTCTGCCTGTGCGCTGCCACCATACACACTCCCGCCAAGCATGATTGGCCGGTTGTCGGAGCAGGCGATCGCGCTCGCGCGGGCGCTTAACGTCAAGGGGCTGATCAACATCCAGTTCGCCGTGAAGGACGAAGACATCTACGTCCTGGAAGCGAACCCACGCGCCAGCCGCACCGTTCCCTTCGTCGCAAAGGCCGTCGGCGCACCGATTGCAGCCATCGCCGCGAAGATCATGGCAGGCAGCAAGCTTACGGACTTCGATCTCAAGCACGCAACGCCGAGCCGGGTGGCGGTGAAAGAGGCCGTTTTCCCCTTCGCGCGCTTCCCGGGGGTCGATCCTGTCTTGGGTCCGGAAATGAGATCCACGGGTGAAGTCATGGGCTGGGACGATGACTTCGGCGCTGCCTTCCTGAAGTCCCAGATCGGCGGGGGCACGACACTGCCTTCCGAAGGTGCCGTCTTCATCTCGCTGAAAAACGCCGACAAGCCCGGGATGATCGAGGCGGCGCGCGACCTGACAGATATGGGTTTCAGCCTGCTGGGCACCAGCGGGACCGCCGCCTTTCTGAGCGAGGCCGGCCTGCCCATCTCGGCGATCAACAAGGTCATTGAGGGCCAGCCCCACATTGTGGATGCGATGATCAATGGCGAGGTCGCGCTTGTCTTCAATACAACCGAGGGCGCGCAATCGCTGAAAGACTCTGCATCCATTCGAAAGACTGCGCTTAACCAGCGCATCCCCTATTTCACCACGCTGGCAGCGTCCCGCGCATCGGTCCAGGCGATCCGGGCTCAGAAAACCCGCAGCATGACCGTGCGGCCCTTGCAATCGGCCTGACTGCGCCCCACTTGACCTGCCAGTATTTTGTGCAACGATTTCGTTGATCAATTCAGAGTAGATCCCATGCAACGTATCCCCATGACCGTGGAGGGGCATAAAGCCCTCGACGTAGAGCTGAAGAATCTGAAGACGGTTGAACGCCCCGCCATTATCGCGGCGATCGCGGAAGCTCGCGAACATGGCGACCTGTCGGAAAATGCCGAATATCACGCTGCCAAGGAAAAGCAGAGCTTCATCGAAGGCCGTGTGGCCGATCTCGAAGACAAGCTCGCGCGCGCAGAGATCATCGACATGACGAAGATCAGTGGATCGAAGATCGTGTTCGGCGCGACTGTGACGATCATCGACGTGGAATCGGAGAAGGAGTCGACCTACCGGATTGTCGGCGAGGACGAAGCCAATATCGAAAACGGCAAGATCTCGATCTCGTCCCCGCTCGCCCGCGCACTGATCGGCAAGGAAGAAGGCGACGAAGCAGAGGTGTCCGCGCCAAGCGGAGCCCGTGCTTACGAAATCGCCAGCGTCGAGTACAAATAGCCATGACAGAGCCGCGCTCGTTCGGGCCGTCCATCTGGGCGGTGTCCGACGGGCGCGCAGGAAACGCGGCGCAGGTCCGGTCCATCGTCAACGCCCTGACCGAGACCCAGCGTTGGATGCGCATCGCGCATATCAATGGCGAAGGCCACCGCACCGATCCGCTGGACCTGCATCCAAGGCCCCCACTAGTCTGGCTGCCGAGTTCAGCCTGGGTCTGGCCAAAACTGGCCCTGCCCGCTGACGAACGACAGGCATTGTCCGCCCCATGGCCAACCGTCATGATCGCCGCCGGTCGTCGCAGCGCGCCATACACAGCGAAGGTTCGCGAATGGTCGGCCGGACAAACCACATGCATCCAGATTTTAGACCCACGCATGTCGCCGGACGCGTTCGACCTGCTTGTGACGCCCGCGCATGACGAGGTGACAGGGGATAATGTGATCCGCACCGCCGGGTCGCCCTCATATTTTTCGTCTGATGCCATCGAAGAAGCCGGGCTCGCCTTTGCGGATCTGGCCGACGAACGCGGCAAGAGCTGCATCGTCATCCTTGGCGGCGACTCCAGGACCCACAAGTTCACGCCGGCCGCCGCCGAGCGAATTGTGGCGAAGCTCCGCCAGCTCGCAGGGGAGGGCTGGCGTCTGCGCATCACGACGTCCCGTCGCACGCCCGCCGATGCCATTGCCCTGATAAAGGGCGTTGCCGATCAGGTTGGCGCGCGCATCTGGACAGGCCCGGAAGACGGTCCCAATCCATATCTCGCCTGGCTGATCTTTTCAGATGCCGCAATCGTCACCGAAGATTCCGCCAACATGCTCTCAGATGCGGCTTATCATGGCCTGCCGGTACATATGGCACGGCTGTCCGGAAAGTCTGCGAAATTCGATCGCCTGCACCAAAGCCTGATTGATCACGGCGCAGCGCGCTGGCTCGGCGAGACACTGGAGAGCTGGTCTTATGAGCCGCTGCGGGAAGCCGACCGGGTCGCCGATGCGATTGTCGAAGCGCTTCTGAAACGCCACCCCCAACCGGCCATGCCCCCTGCAGGCGATGGCACAGTTATCGCGCCGGACTGGCTTTGACGCTACGATATCACATTCTAATACCCTGATTTTTATATATTATTTATTGACAGCCGATCCAACCGAACGCATGTGAAACTGATGGCGCACGATCACGCTCATTCCCATTCGGACGCCCGCTGGCGCGTCGCGGTCGCGGCGGTTCTGACCTTCGCTTTCATGGGCGTGGAAGTGGTCGGCGGCATCCTGTCAGGCTCCCTCGCTCTGCTGGCTGACGCCGCGCACATGCTGACCGATGCTGGCTCGCTCACCCTTGCCTGGATTGGCTACTACCTTGCCGAACGCCCAGCCGATGAGCGACGCTCCTACGGCTTTGCGCGCTTCAAGATTCTTGCTGCCTTCGTCAACGGGCTCGCCCTGATCGCACTTGCCGTCTGGATCGTGTTCGAGGCCGGCATGCGCCTGCTGGAGCCACAGCCGGTTATTGGCAGCCTGATGCTGTGGGTCGCGGCCGGCGGGTTGCTGGTGAACATCGCCGCCTTCGCTGTTCTGCATGGCGGGGACCAGCACGACCTCAACCTGTCCGGGGCCTTGTGGCATGTCGCAGGGGATCTGCTCGGGTCGGTCGCCGCGATTGCCGCAGCCCTCATTATTATCAGCACGGGCTGGACGCCGATTGACCCGATCCTCTCCGCGCTGGTGGCCGGGCTGATCACATGGGCGGGCCTGCGCATTGTGCGCAAATCCGGTCATATCCTGCTGCAGGGCGCGCCGGAGGCCTTGTCGTCAGCCGCGATCATTGCCGATCTCGAAGCCCTGATCCCTGACGCCGCGCGCGTCTCCCACGTGCATGCCTGGCAGCTCACCGAGGCAAAGCCGATGGTGACACTGGAAGTCACCTGCGCGACCGGGGCCTGCCCGGAGACGCTGCGGCGGGACATCAAGGCCCGGTTGAAAAAGGCGTTCGATGTGTCCCATGCGACGGTTGAAGTCGTCAGCGAGCCGATTTAGCGGAACTGCACGCCTTTGTGAGCAGAGCCGGGCCTTTCATCCGGGGCGGCGAAACCCCATAAACAGACTGCAACGATTCCCCTGCCCTCTTTCGAAGGAGCGCGTGCCATGAGCGACACGAAACACGCCGAGATTCTGATCATCGGCTCTGGCCCCGCCGGCTGGACCGCCGCGATTTATGCTGCGCGCGCCATGCGCAAGACGCTGGTTGTGGCCGGCCTGCAGCCGGGCGGCCAGCTGACCATCACAACCGATGTGGAGAACTATCCCGGCTTTGCCGAGATTCAGGGCCCCGAGCTGATGGACAGGATGCGCGAGCATGCCGAGAAGATGGGCACCGAAACGGCTGAGGATCACATTGCCGAGGTCGATCTTGATGCCCGCCCGTTCCGCGCGGTCGGCGAAAGCGGCACGGTCTATACCGGCGACGCCATCGTCATCTCGACCGGCGCACAGGCCAAATGGCTCGGCCTGCCATCAGAAGAAAAGTTTCAGGGCTTTGGCGTGTCGGCCTGCGCGACCTGCGATGGCTTCTTCTATCGCGAGAAAGAGGTGATCGTGGTTGGCGGTGGCAATACCGCCGTGGAGGAAGCGCTCTTCCTCACCAATTTTGCTTCGAAGGTGACGCTGGTCCATCGCCGCGATTCCCTGCGGGCCGAGAAAATCCTGCAGGACCGACTGTTCAAGCATCCCAAGGTCGAAATCCTCTGGAACTCCGAACTTGAAGAAGTCGTCGGGGACGAGAACCCGCTCGGCGTCACCGGTGCGAAGATCAAGAACCGGGACACCGGCGAGACCACGCTCGTCCCTGTCCATGGCGTCTTCATCGCCATCGGCCACGCCCCCTCGACCGAGCTGTTCACAGGCAAGGTCGATATGAAGGACAATGGCTACATTCTCACCGCGCCGGATTCGACCGCGACCAACATCCCTGGCGTGTTCGCTGCCGGCGACGTCACGGACGAAATCTACCGGCAGGCGGTGACGGCGGCCGGCATGGGCTGCATGGCCGCGCTGGAAGCTGAGCGCTGGCTTGAAGAAGAGGCCGCGCTGAAAGAAGCGGTCGCAGCGGAGTAGGCTTGTCTAAACCGACTTGCCGCGGACTTTCTCGATCAGCGTCCGCACATCGTGTTCCTCGTCGCCTTCATAGCGAGGGGCATAGTTGTCGTAAGCTTTCCGGATCGGGGCCATGCGTTCCTCAACGCGTTCGATATTGTAGGGATGGCTGACGCAATAGCGCTCGCCGGCCCTCACCTGCTTTAGAATGATCTCGGCGAAATCGTCCGCTGTCATGGCGACGTCGGCGAACGGTCCGGTCGTCATCTCAGAGCGTACAAAGCCCGGAATAATCACGCCGACGCGAATGAAGTCCGGCATTTCCTCATCGAGACTGTCGGTCAGGCCGAGCACGGCATGCTTGGAGGCCACATAGGCCGCATTCGCGGGCACGGCGACGAACAGGGAGTTCTCAGAGCCCGTATTATAGATAGCGGCCGGGGTGCCCTGCTTTATCAGCCGCTCGCCGAAGACCTTGCAGCCGTGCCAGACGCCCCAGAAGTTCACCTCAAACAAATTGCGGACCGCCGCCATTTCGGAATTCACGAGGCGCTTCTGGCCGAGACCAACGCCAGCATTGTTGAAGACCAGATCGACCTGCCCGAACGCGTCCCATGCAAAATCCGCGAGCGCTTCGACACTTGCCAGATCGCGCACATCGCACACCGTCGCGCGGGCCTCGATCCCTTCAGCCGTCAAAGCCGCGACCGCTTCATCCAGCCGGTCCTGCCGCGGTTCACCAATGACGATTTTCGCACCGTCCGCTCCGAGAGCCTTGGCCAGTCCGAAGCCAATCCCGGTTGCGCCGCCGGTGATGACAGCAACCTTGTCCCTGAAGTCTTCCATAAGTGTCTCCTCGGCAGCCAGCATAGCCACCGGAGACAATCACGCCAGTTCTTCGTTTGGCGGGTTTAACGCAGGATAGCGAGCGCGGTCTTGGTCGCACCATCGGAGCGGTCGTCAGAGGCGAGCCGCCATTCATAGGATTCCAGCTCACGGCGAGCGTCCTGATGCGCGAGCTGCAGGCCAATCATGGCTTCCTCGATCCGATACTGTTCGTCATTAAGGTGCTTCAGATCGGCGAGAAGCTCAATGCGCTCAACGATTGTTGTCTCGGGCGCGATCAGCGCCGCTTCGGTGAAGGCGATATCATAATGGATCGCCTCAAGGTCGCGTTCGGCTGAGCGAAGCGCGCCGGATGCGCTCTGGACGACTGATTTCAGCTTGTAGAGATGCGCGCCATCCCAGTACTCGGTCTTGAAGGCGGCTTCGTCATGGTTGTGGCAAACACCGCTATAGGACTGCCCCCGCGCGCCGACCGCGAAGCCGTTCGAGGGCGTGCAGTATTGGGCAAGGCCGATCGCGCGGCCCTCAAGATAAGCGTCCATGTCGAGCGTGACGCCTGCCTTGGAGGCACAGGCCTGACGGCGCGGCGCAATCGCGCTGGCGGGAGCGCCCCGCGCGCCGTCTTCGTAGCCGACCGACTTCCAGTCCGCATAAAGACATTCGTCTTTCGACATTCCGCCTGCACAGCCGGCAAGTGCCAGACTGGCGATGGCCACGATACGAATCCGCATGATTTCTCTCCGCCCTATTCTGGCGGACCATGACACGGGGCGATTAAGCCGTGATTTCCGGATCGGGGCATAATGGGGGCAATTGGAAAAACCCCTGATTAATCATCATTTAGTCAGCCGGCGGCGCGCTCGCCTTGATGGACAGGGCATGAAGGCCGGTTTCGAACTCCCCGGCCATCACCATATTCACCGCTCGCTGGACCTGAACCCGGCTCAGCCCTTCAAAGGTATCGCTGATAATCGATACGTTGAAATGGGTCTCACCCTCCGGAGACGCGCCCGCGTGACCCGCGTGCCGGCCGCTATCGTCCACAACCTCAAGTGATGATGGCTGAAAAGCTTCGGTCAGAAGGTCGCGAATCCGGTCAATCCTGCGTGTCAATTCTTGTCTCCTTAACCGCTGCGCCCCACTATCTGGACCCATGGACGGATCTTTTCCATACCGCGTGAAGTTTACCGACATCCGGGTGAAGCCCCCGGCGGCGGACAAATCGCGCGAGCGCGCCAAGAAAACGCGCACCTGCGAGCATGACGACTGCCAGCTTGCCGGCGAGTTTCCAGCCCCCAAACGCAAGGGCAATGGACGCCACTGGTTCTGCCAGCGCCATGCGGGGGAATACAATCGACGCTTCAACTTCTTCGAAGGCATGAGCGACGAAGATCTCAAGCGCTTTAACGAAGATGCGCGTCACGGGTTCAAGAAGACCTGGAAGTTCGGCACCGGTCCGGTGGCGGGCAAGAAAGCCGCCGACGCCCATGACATGCGCAAATGGCGCGGACGGGATTTGTTCGAGGATGGCGTGGCCGATGCAGCCCGTCAGGAACAGCGCCGCCGCACCCAGTTGCAGATCCGCGCCTTGAACGAGCTTGACCTCGACGAGGCGGCTACGCCCGCCGACATCCGGGCCCGCTATGCCGATTATGTTCGCCGCTTCCACCCGGATTCCAATGGCGGCGACCGCAGCTCCGAGCACAAGCTCTCCCGCGTGATCCGCGCCGGCAAAACCCTCAAGGCCGCCGGCCTGATGAAAGACTGACCGCTGGCTGCGCCTGACTGGAGCGAGATTGAACGCCTGCCCGGCTTTGAAGGCGTTCAGGCCGAGTTTGACCGTGAATTCGGATTGGAGCTGGCCCGGCTGCCGCAGGATAAGCCGGACTCCAAAGGTATGCCCAAGGGCCTTGGCCTGCCGCTGACCATCACCGTCCTTCTCTTTTTTGCGCTGAACCTGACGCTGGACGGCATCCTGCCCGACGGGTTCTTCGGCATCATACTGCACATTCCTCTCTTCATTGCGGGCTTCCTGGCGGGCCTCTTTGGCATCTTAATCCTGTTCAAGGACCGTTTCGTCGATCTCCTGCTGCGCGGTCAAAGTCGGTTTCTTGTGCGGTCAAAGGCGTTGTCGGCCTTCGCAGCCAGGGCGGGCTTCACCTATGTCCCGGCACCCGGCGGGGCACCGCCATCCCTGAAAGCCTTAGCCAACTGGAAGCGCGCGCCGAAAGAACTCCACGACGCCGTTGAGATGCTGGAGGCTCATGGCGGCATGGATGGTGCACTTGAGGCGGCCCGGCAGGCCGGCGTTATGGCCGCACCAGCGACGGTGATTGGCGGGACGCCGGAGCAACGCGCCGTCTACGCCGATCAAGCCACGAGCGGGCGTTTGGAAGACGGGTTTCTTGGCGAGCGCGAAGGCGTCACCTTCGCCGCATTCGAATGGATCGAAAGCGTTGATGAGGCACCTGACATCCATCATCTTGTTGTCGTACTGACCGCTCCGCTGCGCCTTCAGAGCGTCACGCAATTACGGACAAGATCGACCAGTTGGCCACGCAATGTCGGCAAGGCCGATCTCGAAGAGGTCGACCTCGGACCTCAAGTCTTCTCACGCCGCTTCAAGCTGCGCAGCAACGATCAGACCGAGGCACGAGCCATCTTCAATCCCGCTGTCATCGAACGCGTCGCGGAGCTCGCTCATGGCGACAAGATCAAGGCCACAGCTTTCGGTCAGCATCTCGTGATCGACCTGGAAGGCGGCGGCGACCGTTTCAATCTGCTGGACCTGGTGACGGGCGAATGGAGCGAAGAGAGCGTTCGCACCGCCATCGGTGATATTCTTGAATTATCGGACTTTGTCGGAGAAGCCGCTCACGCCTTCATGGTCAGGTCCGCAAGGCGTTGACAGACGGGCGGTAAGGCCGCGCACGATACCTCGCACAATAGATTTCAAGCGAGGATAGCCAGAATGAAACTCTACAACTCCGTGGGCCCGAACCCGCACGTCGTTCGTATGTTTGCCGCAGAGCGCGGCATCGCTCTCGACATGGAAGAGGTGGACATCATGGCCGGGGCCAATCGCGCCGCGCCCTATCTGGAGATTAATGCCGCAGGCCAGCTCCCCGCCCTTCAGATGGCCGACGGGTCAATTCTCACCGAGATTACGGCCATTTGCGAATACCTGGATGAGACCCATCCCGGCGACAGCCTGATCGGGACGACACCAGAGACCCGTGCAAGGACACGCCAGTGGACGCGCTGGGTCGATCTCAACGTCGTTGAGCCGCTCGCCAACGGATTCCGCTTCAGCGAAGGCTTGCCGATGTTTCAGGACCGGATGCGCTGCATCCCGGAAGCCTCAGACGGCCTGAAGGCCTGCGTACAGGACAAACTCAAATGGCTGGACGGTCAGCTGGATGGCAAAACCTATCTCGCAGGCGACGCCTTCTCGCTCGCCGACGTACTGCTGTTCTGCTTCATCGTCTTCGGGGAGGCTGTCGGTCAGCCCCTCAATCGAGACCTGAAGAATGTCAGCGCGTGGTTTGACCGGGTAAAGGCACGCGAGAGCGCTGCAGCTTAGGGTTTACGTTTTCGTGTTGAGCGAATGATAGAGAGGGTTGTCCCAAACCACATTTGAGGTCGATAGGATGGATCTGGAACGCCTTTTAAAACGCATGGACGACGTCGACCGGCGGATAAACCGGATTGTTGAGCGGGTTTTCATCCTGGTCGCTGCGGGGTTTGGCGGATGGGTCGTCTGGACCGTACTTAGTGCGGGCGGGGCAGGCTTCGTTACACTACTGTGGGCCTCTCTGATCGGTGCTGCGGTCTGCGCGGGTCTTATGTGGCTGTTCTGGCTGATCGCGGGCGTGTTTCTCTGACGCGTTGCCGTGCATGGTTTCGATGGCAGACATGCATTCGGCAAGAGCACGCGGCCGCCGATGGAGAAACTTCAGCGTCTGACCATCTTTTGCGCTTCGGCAGCGCCGGGCGTACAATCAATAACAGGCGCACAAAAACACTGATCGCTCCACGTCATGCGAAAGTCTGCCCCATGAAAATTTCAACGAGGGTCATTGCCGCCACAGCTTTTTTGGGACTGGCCGGTTGCGCATCGATCAAACCTGTCGAGCAGCACGACGAAAACGCGATCATCTCGTCTTACACCAAGGCGTACAATGATCGCGATATCACGGCGATGTCTGCGCTGATGCACTCAGACATTCAGTGGCTCAGCGTCGAAGGGGATCAGATCACTGTCGTCGCCGACGGAAAAGTGGACCTTGTCGCGCAGATGACAGATTACGTCGCCTCCCCCACAGCGACCACCAGTACGCTTGACGGTTCGATTGCCGATGGTCCCTTCTTCGCGGTCCGAGAGATTGCAAGTTGGCCAGGCGCAGACGGCTCAACAGCCGAGCAGTCCGCGCTCGCGATCTACGAGGTCAGCGACGGATTGATTCTCCGCGTCTGGTATTATCCGGCCACTCAGTGAGTCTGATGAGTGCCTGCGGCAACCGCCTCGCGGCGTTTCTCGGCGGCGCTCTTCTTTACGCTTTCAGAGCGGAGCTGCCCGCAGGCGGCGAAGATGTCCCTGCCGCGCGGCGTGCGGATGGGCGAGGCATAGCCCGCGCGGTTCACAATCTCAGAGAAGGTCTCGATGGTTTCCCAGTCCGAGCATTCATAAGGAGCACCCGGCCACGGATTGAAAGGGATCAGATTGATCTTGGCTGGGACACCGCGCAACAGCTTCACAAGATCGCGGGCTTCGGCGGCCGAGTCGTTCACGCCCTTCAGCATGACATATTCAAACGTTACGCGTTTGGAATTGCCAAGATCGGGATAGGCCCGGATCGCTTCGAACAGGGTCTGCAGGTCATATTTGCGATTGATGGGGACAATCTCATCGCGCAGATCGTCCCGCACCGCATGCAGAGAAATGGCGAGCATCGCCCCGGTCCGCGCGCCAAGCTCGGGGATTTTCGGAGCCACGCCTGCGGTCGAGACGGTGATGCGCCGCCGCCCGATCGCGAGCCCATCACCATCTGAGATCGTGTCGATCGCCTCGGCGACATTATCGAGATTATAGAGCGGTTCGCCCATGCCCATGAAAACAATATTGGTCAGGCGGCGGCCTTCGGCGGCCGATGGCCACTCCTCCAGCTCGTCCCGCGCAATCAGCACCTGAGCGACGATTTCCTGCGCGGTCAGGTTGCGCACCAGCTTCTGCGTGCCGGTATGGCAGAACGTGCAGTTCAGCGTGCAGCCAACCTGAGATGAGACACACAGCGCGCCGGACCTTGCGACGTCCGGGATGAAGACGCTCTCGCCCTCAACGTTCGGGCCGAACCGGGTGAGCCACTTCTGGGTGCCGTCCACGGAAATCTTGTGTTCCACGATCTCGGGCCGATCCAGCGTGTAGCGCTCTGCCAGCTGCGTGCGCAGGGCCTTGGCGATATCCGTCATGCCGTCGAAATCCCGCGCCCCGAAATAGTGTATCCAGCGGCGCAGCTGGTGAGCGCGCATCTTAGCTTTCTTCGGGTCCAGGCCAAGGGCCTCCATCTCCGCGCGCAAGGCAGGCACCGGCATCCCGGCCAGAGAGGACGGCGTGTCCGGAAGCTGGGGCCGCCGGGTCAGGTCAAGTTCGGTCTTCATGAGGCGGCCCATAACACGGGCGCGCGGTTAGGGCGATATTCAGCGGCAGGCCGCTGCGGCGCGGTCAATCGCCTTGGACGAGCCCTTCAGAGAGAAGTGATAGGCGACCGCTGTGTTGCGCGCGGAGACCGCTTCAACGCGCAGCTCAGAGCCCCGCTTAAGGGCCCGCACGATCCGCGGATCGTCCTCATCCTCCGCAAACGCCTCGTTCTGATTGTTGAACATTGGCCAGACCGAGCGCCCGACGCGGGCCTTTGCGGGCAGATCGGGGCGGAGTTCGTAGCCGACCTTCAGGCTGGGCTGGCCGCGTGCGGCTCCGTTGGCCCAGTTGGTCACATAGAACCAGACATCGCCGTGGGAGGCCGACTTCGGGGCCTTGTCGGTCGCTTCGGTCGCCGCGAAGCAGATCCGGGTGCCGCCGGTCGTGTCTTCATACACGGTCCAGTCATTGTAACGCCCGATCGCGGAGGGCGCAGCCAACGCCGATCCTGCGAGCATAGCCGCCATCAGGCCGAAACAGCCCGCCTTGCTAAATTTCAATCGCGTGAGCGCCATTTGAACAGCAGTCCTCTACTTGGTGAAATGTCTTTGCACCCCAAATCCTGCGGGGCGGTTAAGGCCGAATTTTGTCACACACGATAAACGTGTGTAACTGAGATTTGACCGACGCAGGAGTTGCTTAAGGTTCATAAATGGCGTTTTATGGCCCCTTCCAGAAAAGAGCGGGTTCGTGACCCAGGCTACAAATTCGGACATGGAGCGCGACCAGCGCGAACACTTCGCAGCCTGCGTCGGGCGCATCGCGTCCAGCCAGTGCCGGACCGCCTTTACCCAACTGTTCGAATTCTTCGCCCCACGTCTGAAGAGCTATATGCGCCGGCTAGGTGCCGATGATCAGGAAGCCGAGGAACTGGCGCAGGAAGTCATGGTCACGGTCTGGCGCAAGGCCGATCAGTATGACCGCTCAAAAGCGTCGGTTTCGACCTGGATTTTCCGCATTGCCCGAAACCGCCGGATCGATGCGCATCGCCGCAATAACAAGCCTGCGCTTGAGCCCGACGAGCCGATGCTGCAGCCCGCGCCAGCCGAACAGCCGGATGACGGGCTGAACCGCCTGCAGCATGAAGAGATCGTGCGCCGTGAACTCGCCACCCTGCCCGAGGAACAGCTCGTTTTGCTTCAGGCCGCCTTCTATGATGGCTTGTCGCACACCGAGATTGCCAAAGCCTTCGACCTGCCCTTAGGCACTGTAAAGTCTCGTATTCGTCTCGCTTTCAACCGCCTAAGGGGTCAGTTGGAAGCTGAGTCTTAACCCTCCTACCGCAATCTGGGGCTGCATTGGCTTGACCGATGCACTGACCGCTCAATATCGGTGCTAGATCAGAACAAATAACAAGACCAAGACATGTCGAGTAACAGACCAGCCACTTTCAGCGAACTCTACAGCGCCTATGCCGCAGGATGCCTTGATCCGGCGTTTGCGCTGCTCGTGGAAACGCAAAGCGCGCTGCGCGCCGATATCGCCGACAAGGTTCGCCAGTCCGAAATTATCGCAGGCGCGCTTTGCGTTTCCACGAGCAGCGCAAACGCCGGATCAAGGCATCCTGCGGCATAGGCGCTGTAGAGTTCGCTGAAAGTGGCTGGTCTGT
>JBCBTR010000023.1:0-15976 GCA_039818545.1 Pseudomonadota bacterium | reverse complement strand
CGAGCACGCGCACGAGATCAGCGGCGGCACGACATATCGCTCCCAGAGTCCCATGCGTTCGCCCCTAATTTCCCAGACCGCTGACAACCGGCTCACCAACGAGCTGACCGAGCGCCCGTCGTGTTTCAGCGTTCGCTGCCCGCGCGATCAGGCCCGTCCGCGTAATGGAGACTTCATATGAGAACCCATCGCCCATCGGATTGTAGGCTGCTGATCCGAAGTTCGCATCGCGTACGCCGAAGCGCGACCCCTGCTCGCGGGCAAGCGCGGCGACGTCCAGACCGGGATTGTCGGAAAGTGCCACGCCATTGGACTCAGCCGCCGACACGCTGCGAGCGCCATAGCGCCGGGCATTCCGGCCTTCGAGATAATCGAGCTTGTACACACTGTCATAGCCAAGCATCGCCGCCATGGGTTTGAAGGTGATGACGCGCGCGCCAATCGCGAACTCGTCTCCCCTGATCACGCAATCGGCGCGAAGACTGTCTTCGTCGCATTGATAGCGTTCACCTTCGGGGAGCAGCAGCTCAACCCGGTACGTATCTGCCTCATCATCCACCGCGTGGAAGGTCAGGGTCGCCACCGGTCGTTCATAGACGAGGCGGTTATAGGTTTGCAGATTGAGGCCCGCAAAAGTGATGACGCCAGCGATGCCGAGCGATCCCGCGCCGAACAGAAGTCGCGATCCACCTGAAAGTGGCTTCATCTTACCGAGCCGGCCGAGCCCTGCAAAGACCAGCATGATGCCAACGACGCCGGCAATTGCTGGCAGTACCCACCAAATCATATCCATTGCGCACTCCCACCCTTCGGGTCGCTAAGCTGGCTTATGTATACCAGCGCTCGACCGTGAATGCATGGCCCGATCTCATGGCCGCCAGCCCGCACCTTCCAGCAGGGATCGCGTCTCGTAAAGCGGAAGGCCGACAATACCGGTATAGGATCCGTTCAATCCGCGGATAAAAGCACCGGCGAGCCCCTGGATCGCATAGCCACCGGCCACGCCGCGCCACTCGCCGCTGTCCAGATAGGCCGCCCGTTCGTGATCGGTGAGGCGTTTGAACTGTACCCGTGTTGAAATCGTCCGCGATGCGATGGCACCGTCGGGTGCGCGCACAGCGATCCCTGTGTGGACCTGATGCGCCCGGCCAGACATCAGCTTGAGGCACATCTCGGCCTCAGCCGCGGTTTCTGTCTTTGGCAGAATACGCCGGCCAACCCCAACCACAGTGTCCGCAGCCAGCACGAACCCGGCTTCCCGGCTGGCCTGCGCTTTCTCAAGCGCCAGCCGCCCGGCCAGGGGCTCGGGCTGCTCGCGATCTTTCGGGGTTTCATCGATGTGCGTTGGCACCACGGCGTCAGGCTTGATGCCAATCTGCTCAAGCAGTGCGAGCCGCCTTGGGCTTGCACTTGCGAGCACGAGCCCGAAGCCGGACGACCGGCTCATCGAACTATTTGAAACGGTAGGTGATACGACCCTTGGTCAGGTCGTAGGGCGTCATTTCAACAAGCACTTTGTCGCCGGTCAGGACGCGGATCCGGTTCTTGCGCATTTTGCCCGCTGTATGAGCAACGATCTCATGATCGTTCTCGAGCTTCACGCGAAATGTCGCGTTGGGCAGCAGTTCAACGACGGTTCCGTTGAACTCAAGTAATTCTTCTTTAGCCATTGGCACTCCATGTAGACGCTGGAATCGGGTCTAGCGCCGGGTATATGGGGCGCTTGGTAGCTTTCGTCACCGTTTTCGGCAAGCAGGTTTAACGGTCGCTACGTGCATCAGTGCGCGTTTCATGTGAGAGAACATCCATGCCACAGACCGAAACTGAACCCAGGAAGGCGTCGGAGGACATCTCCGAAGTGCTGGATTTCAAGCGCGTGTTCGATGGCATGTCGACCTCCTACATGATCATGGATCACGAGCTGAAGATCGTTTATGCGAACCCCGCCTACCTGGCGGCAACGCAGCGAACACTGGACGATATTGTTGGCCGCTACGTCTTCGAAGCCTTTCCCGACACAGAAGACCGCCTTGAAGAGGTCGGTGCTGAGTTCAAAGGCGCACTGGCGGGCAAAACCACTTACCTGAAAGACCAGTACTTTGAGTTGGATCATGCGGATGGCACCCGGCAGACACATTGCTGGCGCGCCGTCCAAACGCCCTATCTTGGGCAAGATGGAACTGTAAAATTCGTTGTTCAGCACGCCGAAGACATCACCGAGCAAAAGGCGCTGGAAGCACGCAACCGAGTGATTTCCAACGAGCTCGACCATCGCGTGAAGAATATGTTCGCGATCATCCAGTCCATTGCGCAACTGACCGGGTCTGAAGCGGATACGGTGGAGAGTTATCGCGAGTCTTTCAGCGAGAGACTTGTTGCAATGGGCCGGACACATTCCGCGCTGTCGGAAAACGACTGGCAGGGCATTGATCTGCAAGGCATTCTCGAAGCCGAGTTGCGGCCTTATCGCGCCGAGGATGGGTCTCGCGTCACGTTGAATGGCCCGCCACTGATGCTCACCAGAAAGTCGTCTCAGGACGCGTCCATGATCACGCACGAGCTGGCGACCAATGCAGCAAAATATGGCTGCTTCTCCCAACCGGGAGGCAAGCTCGACATCGAATGGACAGTCGATCCCGCAACACAGACCTTGTTTATAAAATGGGCGGAAAGTGGCCTCTCTGGCATCACTCCGCCGACGCGCGAAGGCTTCGGATCGCTACTGACAACAATGATGCCAAATCTCGAAATCAAACGCGACTATCGGCCAGAGGGCCTCGTCGTGGAGTTTTCGATCTCCAGCGATATCGCCATCGAATAGCAACGCTATTGCGGGGCTCTGGCTGTGCCTGCCTGAAGTGCGCAGATCAGCGTGAAAAGACGCCGGGCCGTGTCGAAATCAACGCCGATCTTGCCTTTCAGACGCTCTTCCAGAAGCTCTGATCCCTCATTGTGAATCCCGCGGCGCGCCATGTCGATCGCTTCGATCTGATGCGGCGTCTGGGTGCGGATCGCATCATAATAGCTGTCGCAGATCATGAAGTAGTCGCGAATGATGCCGCGAAACGGGCTGAGGCTCAGAATGAAGGTGTGCACAGGCGCGTCGGCTTCATCGACAATCTCGAACACGAGCTTTCGCTCCTGCGCGGACAAAGCAAGCTTGTACGGCCCGCCGGGCGCATACGTCTCGACCTCAAAGAGATTCTCCTCGATCAGATCGAAGATGGCCACACGCCGTTCATGCTCAGCATCCGGCCCAGACGCAGCCAGCGTCGTGTCGTCGATGTCGACGGATATCAGGCGGTTCTCAGCCATCGCTCCCAGGTTCGCCCCTTACCGGCATATTGGAGCGAATAGAGACTGATCGCGCATGGGCAGGCAAGCCTTCAGCTTCCGCCAATGTCAGTGCTGCAGGTGCAAGGGCCGCAAAGCCCTCCGGTGACGCGCGCTGAACGGACATCCGCTTGAGGAAGTCGAACAGTCCCAAACCAGAGCTGAAACGGGCGGCCCGGCTTGTCGGAAGCACGTGATTGGAGCCTGTCACATAGTCGCCAAGCGCCTCTGGCGTGTGGTGACCAAGGAACACGGCACCCGCATGACGAATGCTTGAAAGCATCGCGTCGGGGTCCGCGACGCACAGTTCAAGATGCTCAGCGGCGATGCGATTCGCGATGTCCGCCGCCATCGCCAGATCGCTCACCTCAATGATGGCCCCATGCGTGTCCCAGGCAATGCGTGCCCGCGCACCTGTCGAGAGTGAATTCAACTGGTTTTCCACAGCCTCCTCCACAGCGTTGCCCACAGCCTTGTCCACAGTGATCAGAATGGATTGCGAGGACGCATCATGTTCAGACTGGCTCAGCAGGTCGGCCGCGATCCAGTCGGCATTGGCGCTGGCATCGGCGACCACCAGTATCTCGGATGGCCCGGCAATCGTATCGATACCAACCGCGCCAAACACCTGCCGTTTGGCCTCGGCAACATAGGCGTTGCCCGGACCCACAATCTTGTCGACAGGCAACAAATCGCCGGCCCCGAAGGCGAGCGCCGCCACGGCCTGTGCGCCGCCGATCGGATAATAGGCATCGACGCCAGCCTTCAGCGCCGCATAGGCAACACCTGGCGCGAGTGCGCCGCCCGATGCCGGGGCCACCATGACCACACGCTCGACGCCAGCAATCCTCGCCGGAACGGCGTTCATCAAGACGGAGCTTGGATAAGAGGCGAGGCCGCCCGGCACGTAAACACCGACGGAGTCGAGGGCTGTCCAGCGCCAACCCAGTTCAACCCCTGCCTCGTCAGTGAAGCGGTGGTCCGCGGGTCGCTGAGCTTCGTGATAGGCCGCAATCCGATCGTGCGCGAAGTCGATCGCAGCCCGCAGGTCAGCCGGACAGGCGTCTGCGAGCGCAGCAAGATCAATGGCATCCGACTGAAGCGTCGCCTTGTTCAGTTCGAGCTGGTCGAATTTTGCAGTGTATTCGGCAACCGCGTCACCGCCACGAGCGCGCACATCCGCAATGATCGCGGTGACGGCACCGGCAACATCATCCTCCGGCCCACGCGGCTCGTTCAGGAAATGAGCAAAAACAGTGTCAAAGCCGGTATCCGTAGCGTTGAAACGGCGCGCCATCAGCGCCTCCGCTCGTGACTCGGTCTTTTCTTCGTCGGCCAGACATAGTCTGAATCCAGAAGTGTCGTGTCCAGAGCTTCGACGGTCAGGCGCAGCTCGCCATCTCCGGCGAAGAGGAGCGTTACGATACCGCCCGGCGGCTCATCATCAGGCTCAAAGCTCGCCGATAAGAGGGACAGCACCAATTCAGGGTCCGCCTTGGTGATGGCACGTGTTTTGACGCTCAGGACACCATCAAAGGCGAGGATCGACCGGATACGCTGATTGGCACCGTCGCGCTTGCCGGCTTCCCAACGGAACCTGTTCAACTCAATGGAAAACCTGCGACGTCGCGAATCATATTTCAGCGCGCCAGCCTTCGCGACGGCGTCCTGCACCGCAGCCGAAATTACTTTCAGGTCTTCCGCATCCTCGGCAACAAGGCGGAGCGGCTTTGCGTCGGCCATAGTGTTTTATTCGTCCTCTTCGCCGCGCCGCTGCACATTGGCACCGCACCCGGTCAGCTTTTCTTCGAGGCGTTCAAACCCCCGGTCGAGATGGTAGATACGGTTCACCACAGTCTCACCTTCGGCTGCAAGCCCCGCAATGACCAGCGAGACCGATGCGCGCAGGTCGGTGGCCATGACTTCCGCGCCTTTCAGCCTCGGAACGCCTTTGACCACGGCCTCTCGGCCGCGCACCTGAATGTCAGCCCCAAGCCGTGACAGCTCTGGCGCATGCATGAAGCGGTTCTCGAAAATGTTCTCGCGAATAATGCTGGTGCCGTCAGCCACCGTCATGAGCGCCATGAACTGCGCCTGCAGGTCGGTCGGGAAGCCGGGGTGCGGCTGGGTATCGACATCCGTCGCCTTGAGAGCTGCGCCATTACGTTGGATGCGCATCGTCTGTGCGTCCGCATCGACATCGACTGCAACGCCAGACTGGTGAAGTAAGCCAACAAGCGCCGTCAGCGCCTCTACTGGTGCGTCGTCGAGGGTGACGTCGCCACCCGCCGCAGCCGCTGCCATGGCATACGTACCCGCTTCAATACGGTCCGTCATGACGTTGTGCTCGGTCCCGGAGAGCTTCTCGACGCCTTCGATTCGGATCGTTGCCGTGCCGGCCCCGCTGATTTTCGCGCCCATCGCAATCAGGCAATCGGCGAGATCGGCGATTTCAGGCTCCTGCGCCGCGTTTTCCAGCACAGTTTCACCCTTGGCAAGCGTCGCTGCGAGCATGGCGTGTTCAGTTGCCCCAACCGAGACAAAGGGAAAGACGATCTGCGCGCCCTTGAGCCCATGGATCGCTGCGGCCTTTACGTAGCCTTCCTCGATCTTGATATCGGCACCCATCGCCTCGAAGGCCTTGAGATGCAGGTCAACGGGGCGCGCGCCAATCGCGCACCCACCGGGAAGCGACACCGTGGCGTGGCCTGCACGCGCCAGAAGCGGCCCGAGCACATTGAAGCTCGCCCGCATCTTCCGCACCTGCTCATACGGCGCGATCGTGCTCGTCAGCTCAGCCGCGTTAAGCCGGCAGGTATTCTCACCCTTCGGCCAGTAGACTTCGACGCCAAGCGTTTGAAGCAACTCCGACAGGAAGCGCGTATCGGCAAGGTTGGGCATCCGGTGGAACGTCACCGGTTCATCTGTGAGCAGCGCAGCGGCCATCAGCTTCAACGCGGAGTTCTTTGCGCCGGAAATCGGGATGCGGCCGTTCAGGGGCGTGCCGCCAATGATGCAGAGTCTATCCATGGGCAAGCGAGGTACAGCCAGCGGGCGGCGAGGGAAAGGCCGGATTGCGGCGCAATGGCCTCAGGGCTTGCCAAACCCTTGCTGCAAGTTGATTTGCCGAGCCGTCGACACACTGTATGATGAATAAATCAGTTTTCATTCAGCGGCTCGGGAGCGGTCAGATGGTTACACTCAAGGTCAACGGGGAGACTCGCCAGGTCGATGTCGATCCCGATACGCCTCTGCTCTGGGTCGTTCGCGAGCAATTGAAGCTGACCGGTACGAAGTTCGGCTGCGGCATCGCCCAGTGCGGGGCTTGTACGGTACATCTCGACGGCGTTCCGGTTCGCTCCTGCTCTACGCCCGTCAGCTTTGCCGACGGTTCGGAGGTCACCACGATTGAAGGTGTGGCAGAGCCCGATGGAACGCTTCACGCCATTCAGCAGGCCTGGATCGACGAACAGGTGCCACAATGCGGATACTGCCAGTCCGGACAGATCATGTCCGCAGTCGCGCTCCTGAAAGAGACGCCAGATCCGACTGACGAAGACATCGACGCCGCCATGAGCGGCAATATCTGCCGGTGCGGGGCCTATGGGCGTATCCGCAAGGCGATCAAAGCGGCCGCACAGGCCTGATCCGGCAGGAGGACAGACAGATGGGAAAATGGACACGCAGAGGGTTCATCACGGCAGGCGTCCTGACGGGCGGCGTGCTGGCGGTTGGTGTTGGCATTCGCGAGGGCCATCGCGCGCCCGGCCTTGCCGACATGATGACCGAAGATGGCGAAGCGCTGGTCAATGTCTGGGTGAAGATCGCACCGGACAATACGGTCACTGCGATCGTGCCTCATAGTGAAATGGGTCAGGGCGTTTTCACCAGCATGGCGCAAATGCTGGCCGATGAGATGGATGCAGACTGGGACAAGGTCGCCTTCGAGCAGGCACCGGCCCATGAAGACTATGCCAATTACGCGCTTGGCCGCGAATTCATCATGAACGGCGCGACCGTGCCGGGCTTTGTGCAGGATAGCCTCAACGGTGCGTTCCTGATGCTGACAAAGAACATGTCGCTGCAGATCACGGGCGGCTCGACCGCTGTCCGTTTCACTGGACAGGGCGGGATGCGTATCGCCGGTGCCGCGGCCCGCGAGATGATCGTGAAGGCCGCCGCCAGCGAGTGGGACGTGAAACGCAGCGAGCTTCGGACAGACAAGAGCTATGTCCATCATGATGCGTCCGGGCGCTCTGAGCCCTATGCCACCTTTGCAGTGAAAGCCGCTGAATTTGCGCCGCCGACGCAGCCGACCTTGAAAACACCGGACCAGTACAAACTGATGGGCCAGTCGCTGAAACGGTTCGACATCCCGGCCAAAGTCGATGGCACGGCGGAGTTCGGCATCGATGTGGACCTGCCCGGCATGAAGCACGCGGCCATCATGGGGCCGCCCGTGCTTGGGGCTTCGGTTGAAAGCGTCGATGCCTCGAGCGCGGAAGCCATGCCCGGGGTCGTGAAGGTGCTGAACAAGGGCGACTTCGTTGCCGTGGTCGCCGATGGCTACTGGCAGGCCGAAAACGCCTTGCGCGCGGTTGGGGTGACCTGGACCAAAACCGGCGCGGAAAACATGAGTCAGGGCGACCTGTTCGCCAGTCATCGTGCCGCGATGGATAGCGGCAAGTCGATCAAGGATGTGAAGCGGGGCAATGCGGAGAAGACTGCAGCGTCTGCAGCACGGGTCTTCGAGGCGGAATACACCGTCCCGTTTCTCGCTCATGCGGCGATGGAGCCGCTCAACGCCACAGCATGGATGCATGACGGGACGCTTGAGCTCTGGTCCGGCCTTCAGAACCCGCTCGGCGTGCGCGACCAGCTTGCCGAGGAAATGGACCTGAAGAAAGACAAGGTCATCATCCACAATACGCTGCTGGGCGGCGGCTTTGGCCGGCGCGCCATGCCGGACTACCCCTCGCAAGCTGCGCAGATTGCCGCCGAGTTCGATCATCCGGTGAAACTCATCTGGTCGCGGGAGCAGGACACGACGCAGGACTGGTATCGCCCTGCCGCTGTCAGCCGGTTCAAGGCAGGCATAGGCGAGGATGGGATGCCCGTCTCGTGGGAGAACCTGTTCGTCGAGAAACACGATCCGCCCGAGGCGTCTCAGATTCCGTACGAAATTGCGGACCAGCACATCCACTATGCCGAGACCGAGCATCATATGCGGTTCGGCCCGTGGCGGTCGGTCGACCACACCCAGCACGGCTTCTTCATCGAGTCTTTCATCGATGAACTCGCGCATGAGGCCGGACAGGACCCCTATCAGTATCGCCGCGCCCTGCTGGCGAACGCGCCACGCCACATGGCAGCGCTTGATGCGGCCGCCAAGGCGGCAGACTGGGATCGCCCACGGCCCGAAGGCCATGGCCTTGGCATCGCGCTCGTCGACAGCTTCGGCACCGTCGTCGCGCATGTCGCCGAGGTTGATGCGACCGGCGAACGCCCACGTGTCACCCACGTCTGGTCAGCCGCAGACCCCGGCTATGTCATGAACCCGGACGGCTTCATCGCTCAGATCGAGAGCGGCATCATCTATGGGCTTTCAGCCACGCTTCACGGCGAAATCACCATTGAGAATGGCGCGGTCGTTCAGTCGAACTTCCACGATTATGAAATACTGCGGATGAAAGAAGCGCCGGAAATTTCGGTCACGCTGATCAATAGCGGCGCACGCGTCGGCGGCGGCGGAGAGCCGGGCACACCGCCCATCGCCCCGGCTGTCACCAATGCGATCTTCAACGCCACGGGCGAGCGGATTCGCGACCTGCCGGTTTCAAAGCATGACGGAGGTTATGTCTGAGACGGTTTGTCCTTGCCTGCAGACGGCTCAGCCGACTTCCGGGCGGCCTGTTTGCGGCGTTTGAGATTGGCGCGCAGCGCCTCTGAGAGGCGGGCGGCTTTCCCTTCTTTTTGCTCTTCTTTGGGCGTCTTGTCTGACATAGGCGCGTCCTTGCCGCTGAAACGGACTTTTCAAGTCGAGGCGCTTAAGTTAGAGCGCGTGCAGCCACACCGGCAAGCCGCGGTAGCTCAGTGGTAGAGCGCATCATTGGTAATGATGAGGTCGGGAGTTCAATTCTCCCTCGCGGCACCAGCCATTTTTTACAATGACACACGCCGTCAGGCGAAGATGTAGAGCCCGCCGAGGATCAGGAGCGGGATCAGGGACATGCCGAACAGGTTTCGCGCGAACACGTAGCGGTTCACCCACTCATCGATTCGGCCATCGCCGCTTGTCTCCGTTGTCGTGACCAATTCCACGGTCTCGCTTTTGATGACAGTGTCGTCCGAGACGATATATTTCTGCAGCGAGCCCTCAAACAGCAGGCAGCCGAAATAGAAAACAGCGCCGAACCCGAACCCGGCCAACGCGACGCAGATGACAATCGGCGCAATTTCGGGCTTTGAGAACTGGCCGAAAACAAAAAGTGACACACCGAGCGTCACGACACCGACAATCACCGCCGTGATTTGGATGACGCGCAGGCGTCCATAGTCCGGATGTTCGGCCATCAGCCCTTTTAGCGGATCGCCATGCTCATCGCCACCTCGTCGGATCCGGCCGGCAGGCTGACCAGCAGCCCGTCCTGCGCGACCGTGATCGGCCCGGCAAAGACATCGCGCGCATCGCCGAGGAACATTGGATTGAGCGCCGGCGTCGGGATAGGCGGGATCGTGTGATAGTAAACGAGCTTTCCAGCACCCGCCTCACTCGCCGCCCGTGCGGCCTCGCCGGGGGTCGCATGATAATCGAGGATGTCTTCGAGAATCTTGGCGAGGCCCGGTCGGCCATTGGCAAGGGCGGCCTCGCGCATGATGTTGGTCATTTCCGGCTGGAGCGCCTCGTGGAAGAGGACATCGACATTTTCCGATGCGGCGACCAGAGACGGTGAATAGATCAGGTCTCCACTGATCGATACCGAGCGGTCCTTGTAATCGATGCGATAGCCATAGGCGGGCTCGACCGGCGCATGGAGGACCGGGAACGCGGTTATGGTGAGGTCGCCATCCTCAAGCACAGCCTGCGCTGGCGTTGGGCCTATAGGCAGGATGATGGGTTCGCCGACACCGCCATAGCCGGAGGGCGGCACGACCTCAGGCCCATGATGCGCGATCCGGTAGCCGCTATCGATGCGGTAGGCCGCGTTCAGGCCATCGACGACCTCCTCCACGCCCGACGGGCCGCTGATCGGCATTGGCTCGGTGCGGGCTCCCGCGACCCAGGCCTGAAGCATCAGCTCGCCCAGCCCGTCCATATGATCTGAATGAAGATGGGTCAGGAAAACGCGCTCAAGCCGCTCCATGGGAAAGCCCATCCGTCCGAGCTTGCGCGCGCCGCCGGATCCGATGTCGACCATATAGGCCTTGTCGCCGGCAAGAACGCCGATGCACGGCCCGGCCCGGTCAGCATCCGCCATGGGAGAGCCAGTGCCGCACATATAAACGTGCAGCCCGTCCGGCAGGGCGAGCGAGCGATCCACACCGACATTCTCAGTAACAGCGCGTTCGAAGGCGCGTTGGACGATCAGCGGCTTTGTCACTTGGAAGATCGCAAATCCGACGGCGGCGGCAGCGACCAGGCTCACGAGAATCCATTTCAGTGGTGTCATTGCGCAGCCCCGTTATTTGCAAGTGCCTTGAGTTCGTCCTCGATCACCCAGAGCCTGTCCTGACCCCAGGTTGCGACATCACCGACCCGGAAGCTGGGCACGCCCCAAATGCCGCGGTCAAAGAGCTCCAGCCGATTGGCTTCAGCAGTTTCCCGCCAGTTGTCATTGCCGATCAGGGATTTCGCATGCGTCCAGTCGAGCCCGGCACGCTCCACGATCTGTTTCATGCCGCTGTCGGAACCCGCATCGATGCCCTCAGACCAGACACCGCTCATAAAGCTCAGGCAGAAATCGTAACCTCGCCCGGACTCGATCGCCCAAGGCAGGATTGAACATCCCCGCTCCACCGGCTTGCCGACCGGGTCCGCAACACGCCCGAACGGCACGCCGAGCCGGCGCGCCTCTCTGGCAGTGTCCATCGTGATGTACCGGCCCTTTACCTTCGGCACTGGAAGGTTGCGCATGACCATTGGCAGAACAAAGCGCAGTTTCAGATCTGCGCCATAAGCATCTGCAAGCGCCTTTACCCGCTCGGCGACAATGTAGGTGTAGGGGCTGCGGAATGAGAGATAGTAGTGGAGCTCGGGCGCCGCGCCGGCGGGCTTGCCTGATCCGCTTGGTGAGAGGGGTTGGGGATAGATAAGCTTTTCGGATGTGCCGGATTTGCGAAGTCCCAGCTGGTCGAGCCGCTCCTCGAGATAATGAAGCCGATCGAGGCCCCAATACCATTCACCGCCATAGTGAAGGGTTGCGCCCAAGTAGTGACCGAGTTCGTCGCGCTTTGTGTCCCCGGCCGTTCTCACACTCGTCGCGTCGCCGCCGGCCGGAAGTTCTCCGCCCGACCAGAGCGTCTCGCTGATCGCGTTCACATCTTCCAGAAATGTCCCGCGCGCGAGACTGTTAGCCAACGCCGCTTCCGCAGCCGTGACGCGCTCTGCCGAGGGTGTTTCACCCTGCGGCGGCGCGAGCCCGGCCTTTGTCGCCAGACGACGGGCATCTTCCAGACTGTACGAGGCGAGCAGCTCTCGTTCGGGCGCGGCTCCATCGTCCGGCGGGCCGACGAGATAGGCATCGAAGACAACATCATATCGCGCAGCAAAGTCGGCCAGCACCTGCGCCATGAGATGAGCGTAAGGATCGGCCGCATCATGAAAATAGGAGACCCGATGCGGCTCCCCCTTTGCCTGCCTTTCGGCTTCGGTCTTCTCACGGCGGGCGGCCAGCTTGTCCTCTCCGAGCAGTCGCTCAGCCACGCGGGAGACCACAAATGACTTCAGCGACATACCCCAACCTCCTGCGGCCTAGGCCAGCGACAGGATCAGGCCGCGACGCGGCGAGATCTCATTGTCGACCAGTTTGCGCCAGAGATCGGCACTGGTCTCAGCTCCGCTGATCTTCTCAACCTCGACGGAACCTTTCACCGAATTTGCAACCTCGGCGCTGGCCTGCAGCGCTTTTCCGAAGATGACGCCCGGTCCCCATTCTTTTTCACGCTTCTCGATTTGCGAGGGCGCGAAGAAGAATTCAGGCTTGGCCCCCTTCAGCTCGCCGGACACGCGGTCCGCTTCCCAATGGGTCGCGCCGACCATGGTGTCGCAAACAAGATTTTCCTGAAGATGGTTGTGAAGCGTCACTCTCAGCGGACCATCGCCGGACATATCCACATAGGCAGCCGGGATGCTCGCATCGATGGACGCTTCGTCGCCGTAAGTGACAATGTCATCGCAGACGCCGAGCGTCCGGACGAAATCAACATTTCCAGACGAGGTCAGCCCAACAACGCGGGCGCTGACGGTTTCGTCATGGTGAAGGCAATGCGCGAGACCGAACCCGGTCTTGGATGAAACCGACCCCACCAGAACCTGTTTCGCGCCGAAGAAATCATTGTCCTTCAGATAGTCGTACAGGAGGTAGGACGTCACAAAGAGCGGGAAGAAGAGGCAGCGCTCGTCTTCCATGCCTTTCAGGAATTCCGGCTCGGCGCTGGTCCGGTTGTACTGGTTGTATAGCCCCGGCAGGGCGCTGCGATGCTCGGCGACATCGACAAAGCCGCTGGGCTTAATCCGGCCCGGCTTCAATACGGCGTGGCTGGCAAAGGGGTAGTATCCGTAGAAGCGATCCCCGACCGCGACGCCTTCATTGTTGGACGCCGTGACAGTGGCGTAGCCCCAGACAGGCACGATGCCCCATTCATCATCAACCGGAAAGAAACCCCAATAGCCGATCTGATCGCCCGCGACAGCGTAGCTGACATTGTTCGCCGTCAGGCCGAACTTATCGATCTCAACGAGCACTTCGTCTTCGCCAAGCCCAGGGACCGGCTTGGTCACGACCTTCGTGTTTCGAATGTCGTTCCGGGTCACCCAGAGTTCTGTGATGTCTGTCATTGTCCTATCGCCTTCAGCCAGTCTGGTAAGTTTGGAATGTCTGGCAGTACCGTTTCAATATTCAGCTGTCCCTTCAACCCGGCAGTTCTGTGGACGGATGCTTCCTGCCATTCCGCGGACATCGACATGTTCAGGAGCGACGCCCGGTCTGGGTAGGCGACGATGGCCACTTCATCCCAGAGCTCTTCAACTTGTCCGAGCGAGAGGAAGGTGGTGTCGGCGACGAAGACCAGTTGGCCACCATAGTCCTGCATGATCTTCCCGACCGCCGCTCCGTAGATATTGTAGGCTTCGCGGCCCGTCATATCGGTCTCGCGGCCATCCTCGTACTCGGCCGTGTCCTTGAACTTGAGCAGGTTGACCATGAAGATCGGACCGTCGGGTCCGGGCT
The DNA here is from genome assembly GCA_039818545.1 of Pseudomonadota bacterium. Lineage (GTDB taxonomy): Bacteria > Pseudomonadota > Alphaproteobacteria > Caulobacterales > Hyphomonadaceae > JANQQC01. Next base: position 2,195 of record JBCBTR010000023.1, on the reverse strand, counting down.
TCATCATTTCCTGCACGTGCGCCGGGTCGCTTGGCACGACCTGATTTATCACTTCCATCCTTCGTCCTCCCTCGGGCCCTCGGCTTAAGCCGTTTCTGCCATGAACTTGATGATCGCCTCGCTGAGCGGTGTGGCTGCGCCTTCCTGAAGGAAGTGCCCACCACCATCGATTGTCGGGTGATCGCGGCCCCTGGCTCCCTTGAGGCGCTCCTGAAACGGCACCGCGCCGCCGGCGGTGACCGGATCATTGTTCGAGAACGCCGTCAGAACCGGCCCCTCGAAGGTTTCGAGTTTCGCCCACGCCGCGTCATTGTCTTCGCGGTCCTGTTTGTGTCGCGGCAACAATGGAACGAGCGACGGGAACTGGCGTGCACCGGCCATATAGCTCGCATCTGGAAACGGGGCCTCGTAGCCGTCGAGGACGGCTTCATCCTCAATACCGCTCATCATGCCGAACACATCCCGCACCGAGAAGTCAGGCGAGGCCTTGCAGTACTTCACCCAGTAGAGAAAGCCGCCCGGCGCGCCAGACCCAACCTGTTCGCGCACCTCATCGACGGTTGGCACGGGGATCGTTTTCTCGAACTCTCCCAGCATGGCGGAGACCTCATCGGTGATCCGGTCAGATGCGGGCAAGCCGGTGTTTGCGACAACGATACGCTTGAACCGGTCCAGATGGTCAGACGCAACACGCAGCCCGATGAGGCCACCCCAGTCCTGGCAGACCAGAGTAAGGTCTTTGATATCCAGCGCGCGCAGCCACTGGCTCATCCAGTCGACATGACTGCGATAGGTGTAATCGTCTTCGCTGGCCGGCTTGTCCGACCGCCCGTAGCCAACCAGATCCGGCGCAATAACTCGATATCCGGCCTCAGTCAGCAATGGGATCATCTTCCGGTACAGGAATGACCATGATGGCTGGCCATGCATGCACAGGATCGGCTCACCGTCTCGGGGGCCTTCATCCAGATAGTGAATCCGGATGGGTGTGCCGTCTTCTGCAGCGACATCGATGTAGTTTGGATCGAAGGGATAGCCGCTCAGATTGGCGAACCTCTCATCCGGCGTTCTCAAGACCTCCACGGGCGTCTCCTCTCAATCGGGCGATGACATCAACTATTGGCACTTTCAGTGTCAAATCAAGCAGAATTACGGAGTGACGACATTGAAATCGGTTTCCGGCTGTTCGAGCGCGTCGAAAAACGCGCTCGCCGCACCCCGGTCTCCGGTCACGCTCAGCTTGCCAGCGAGCGCCAGACGCGCCGCCCCGGTCTTTCCGAGAATAAGATCGTTGAAGGACTCGCGCGTGGTCTCGAATGTGGCTGCGGCATCGTCAGCGCTTGCACCATAACGCGGGAACACAGTCGCTCCCCCAACCTCTACCATCACCTGCTCATCGGTGTCGGTGAAACGGAAATTCAGCGTGTAGGGATCGCGCTTCATGGCGTCTGGCTGGTAGCGAACTGCCAGCGCGTTAAAGAGCGCCGCAGTCGGCACGGCCTTGAGGAAATCTTCGTTTCCGAGATTGGCACCTGAGCCCTCCGGGATGCCATCGCGCAGTTCCTTGGCACCGGTGAGGTAGTAGCTGCGCCACGCGCCGCTTTCCGCCTGGAAGCCGAGTTGTTCATACGTCGCAGCAAGCCATTCGCGGCCATCGCGATTATCGGGATCATCAAAGACGACGGCGTTGAAAAGCTCGGCGGCCCAGCGATAGTCACCCTCGGCAAAGGCTGAACGGCCCTTGGTGATGGCCTCGTCTGCTCCGCCAACGGCCTCGACCATACGTGAGGCCCGCTCGACAGGCGGCAGCGTATGATAGGTCGCGGGGACGCCGTCCCACCACCCGAAATAGAACTGGTAGATCGCCTTCGCATTGTGGTTCAGCGTGCCGTAATAGCCGCGCGTGTCGAAGACATCATCGCCAAGGTCAGGCTCGACCAAGGCTTCGGCGGCCTCAACCATGGTTGCCCCACCATTAGCCTGACGCAAAGTCTGATCGTGGGCATAACGATAGACATCGCGCTGCGAACGCAGGAACCGCTCGACGTTTTCGCCGCCCCAAGTTGGCCAGTGATGGCTTGCGAAGACAAGGTCGGACTTGTCGCCATACTTCACCAGCACCTCGTCGATCACCTCCGCCCAGCGCAGCGTATCGCGGGCCTTGGCCCCGCGCAGCGTGAGCGCGTTGTGGAAGG